>JAPPNA010000051.1 GCA_028873925.1 Bacteroidota bacterium
TCACCCTGAATGCCGCCCCTATCCGGCCCAGTACCTATTTTTCTGGCAAGCACTACATAGGCCCGCGGTTCCCGCGTGCCATCGTACGCGGATCCCAGGACGTGAACCACGGCGAGAGCTTGTTCCATGATGGTAGGGGGATGTTTGAACAGGTCACAGGGTGTCTGGACACGAGGGACAGATTTCGTTTACCTCTGGGTACCGGTGTTGCCCCTCGTCTTTCCACCAGGCCGCGGTGCAGTCTACGGCGAACTGCGGCGCGACAGCCCCACATAGAACGCCCCGGTGTTGGCCTGAAGGTCGTAGAGTCCATAGGGGACGGCCCGTCCATCAGCCTGAGACCGGAAGTCATGATCTTCGACCAGTTTCGGGGCACGCCTCCAACAGGCACCGGCATTGCGGAAGCACCTGATCAGCTCTTTCTTCTTGTTATCCACGCTGATCAGAGGCAGGCGCATGTTCAGGGCTCGCGACCGCAGATCAGCAATGAGATCAAACTGCCGGTTGCGGTCTGGATGGGAAGCTCCAGCCAGTTTCTTGTGGTTGACGCGTAGAGCGTAGCCCAAAGTTTTGAGTATTCGGCACACCGTGCGGCGGCAATGCCATGTGCCTGCAGGGCTGATGCGATCGCCTGCGTGGTGCGACGCGTCCATCGTAGTCCGCTGCATGGATCCCGCGCCGTGTCGCCCTGCGCCCCAGGTAGGTCAGGAGCTGGTCATTTCTATCCGACCGCTTGCGCCTGCCCCGGGGCTTGCGAACCTGATGTCGTTCATATTTTCCCGACAACCGCTGTTTGCGGCCGTTGGTCACTGTGGCCCGGGCCATACCCAATCGGTCTGCCACGATGCGGTCGCCCCCACTGTCCGGACGCAGTGACTCCAACCCGGCATACAGGCGACGCTGCCGCTCATCAAGTACTTCAAACAACGTTTGCGTAGCCTGCGCAAACGCCGCATCCATAGTCGGATGGAGGCGGTTTTGACGCTGGCACTTTCGTTGGGCTGAATCGTTGGAGCAATAGAGATAGCGGTCCTCAACGCGAACCCTTGATAAGCGCCCAGACCGGACCAATTGGCTCAAGGTTCAAAAGATCTCAACCTTAACCTTCTCTTTGAGATCACATGCGAACAGACCTGCGCTCGACTGATCCACCAAGTCCACCAGGGTGGCCATCAACGCACCGTTCCGTGAGAAGCGTATCCCTTTGTACGACCACAGGCCATGCGCATCATAGTCGGCCAGCTCATCGAGCGTGTAATAGCGACCATTGTGCGAATAGCTGGATCGGCAGCCCGCTGCCTTCAGTTTTCGTTTGGCGGTGACTGCACTGACCGGACCGAGCAATTCCTGAATTTCGATGACCGTAATCACGATCCGTTCGCGAATCAGATTGACGAGTGTGTGGACGGGAAAGGTTGCTCTTGGAATGGAAGCGAGTGATGTGATACACCGGTATCACACCGTCTCCCTTGAATCCTACGTAACACTATGGCAAATAATCCCGGACACGCCAGCAGATAAGTACGAGCAGCCTGCATTTGGCAAGCCATTTACACTCACGCTGTTCGGCGACAATTAGATCTTGGAAGCCGAGCAGCAACGGCCCCATCACCATGTGACACCCCCCGTAATCCCTTGTATCGCTGTGAGTTACATCACCTGCCTCAACCAAGCAGAGCTGGCCATGGTTTCCTCAACCAACAGGTAGAGTAATTGTCGCTGACCCCAGGTATAGTTATCATTGGACACCACGCCCCACTCTGTCCTGCCATGATGTGTCTCCCGGATATGCTTTGTGGGGGCGGGGCATCCGATACGTTATTTTTTCGTTAGCCCTAAGGCTCGACCCCAAAACAAACACCACCAACCTCTGAGCATTGAGGCTCCGCAGCTCGCTGCTCCGCCTCAATGCTTCATCCAGCCTCCACGGGAACAACTACCCCTGACCCTAATTATAATTGTCGTTGAACAATAAAGGTAGGCAAAGCCTGGAAACACCCCCTGCAGGCAGTCCGTCCATGAAGCGCTGGACGACTTTATGGCGCGGTTGCAGCGCTTGGGCAGCGATCCAGAAGACGCAATCCACATCATTGAGCATGTACGGCAGCTATGCCCCTCCAGACCTTCCGTAAATTGCTCAAATGACTTCCGGCACCTCTGGAACCGCATAGCAGACTCGTACGTCCAATTCGTATGGTTGACGCATCCCAGGAAGACGCGCAGGAGAGCGCCGACCTTTTTGATACGCTCAGACCCGGGGGATTCAACGGACGCTATGCCCACTACATCATCAAGAGCATTGAAGACATAGCTGCAGCGAACCTGATTGCCCGATTTGAAAGCAAGCGTGATTCGGTCACCGACGGCACTATACGAACGAGAGAAGTCCCAGACTCGGCAGCACACCACCCTGCTGATCGTGATCGCCGCCGCTACCATCATCCTCGCGACCATTGAGATCCTGCAGTAAGTTCCCAAATTGCACCAAACTGGAAATAGATCCGTCTGAATACCAAAACTATCGTCTGAGGCCGCAATCAACGCTCTGTAAACGGCCCAGAATCGCCGCTGGCACCTCCACACGCTGGGGGCGGACTTGAGATAGACGCGTCAGAGGGGTATTAAACGCGTTCTACGGACCCATTAGTCTGCCAGCAGTCGGGCTACGGCACTGCGCTGCGCCCGCTCGCCCCGGGCATCCGGCTGCTCCGCCCTCGTCTGTTCTGCATGACCTCCGGCAGATTGGTCACCACTATATTACACCTCATTGAAGATCTCGCCGGGAGGCGGCTTGACCACCACAATGATCCGACGATCGCTACCCCATGAGTCGGCACCATATTCAATGTCATCGTACCAGGTATCCTCGGACCTGCGGTCTCCTATATACCCGGGTTATTCATGACGATTCGGGATCACCGGAATGCCTTCCCGACCGCTCCTATCAACGGCTGGGCAAGTTCTGGAGTGGAACCATGACACAGACTTGGGGTAACAGAAATCTACTGATGGATCACATCTTAAGGTGAAATGGCCGCGACCAAAGACGTAGCTGCCAGGAAGCCCCTGCGCCCCGCCTTCAATGATAGGGGACCGGCCAGGCATTTTCATGGTCGGGACGGGGATCGGCGCAGTTTTGCTCGCGTATTGGCCGGAATAGATGCGGATCCGCAGAATAGTACAACATTCCTGGTCCAAGGCCCTCCTGGAGTGGGCAAGACTGCGCTACTCCACAAGTTGGCGGAGGAATCAACTCAAGGCGGGTGGCGGGTTGTGCACATTGATCCCGAAGTACTGGAGTCACCTGCTGCAATGGCCCAGACCTTGGAGAAGCGCATCGTCCAAAGCATGGATAGAGAGTTGAACGCCGATCTGAAGCTGACAGGGGGCAAGATGAGCTACTCTATCGCAGGCCTACAGTCCGTTGTAGGAGTGCTAAGGAAGTATGTGGATAAGGATCATAAGGTTGCACTTATCTTGGATGAGGCACAGCATCTGGCGACACCTTCTTCCGCCGAAGCCGCTGCTTCTATTCGCTCGGTGCTCAACCGTATAACCAATGGCAATGTTGGACGCAAGGTCGTCCTGCTGCTCGGCGGGCTCAGCCACACATGGGACGCGCTCCGCAATCGGGGTTTATCAAGGCTGCGTTTGAATTGTGTACGTGACTTGGAGGCACTCAAGGCAGAGGAGTCAAGGCGCGTTGTGCGTGATTGGCTCATGGAGGATGGCTGTTCCCCTGACCACATTGAGGCGTGGACGGATGAACTCGCAGATGCCGCAGAAAACTGGCCGCAGCACATAGTCTGCTGCGTGGCCGCCGCACTGGACTACTTTGATGCGTACGGGGATCGTCCGACTGCCTCCGCGATCCGATCTGTGCTTAAGTCGGCTGACGAGGACAAGTATGCATTCTATTCCGCTCGCGCGGCTGGCTTGGACACCGATGATATTGCGATTCTGGGGATGGCTGCAGGGGCCTGCGGGTTGAACGCAATTTTTGAAACCGGAGAATTGCTTGATGTGCCTGGCGTGCGGAAAAGAGATGGGGCTGCACGCACTTGGCTCGGTGCCTTCCAAGCGCAGGGCGTGCTGGCGAACCGCGCCGGGGGGACGCAGCTCGGACCGGGCAGTAAGCGAATGCAGGGTTATTACGTTCCCATTCCGTCCATGGAGCGGTATCTTGTCGCCCAGGCTATCGGCTTTGCGGCTCATCAGCCGGTTTACTCCCACGAGATCTGGGAAAAGGTGCGTGGAGTCTTGCTGCGCAGGCGGGGGCGGATTGCGGCCGAAATGCAGGATCATTTGCAATGGCATTTCATCAATCCGGATGCGCCGCGCAAAGAGGTTCGTAACGTCTTAATGACTGATGCTGTACTGTCGAATGGATAGCCGCGCAGGGATAGGAGTGCGGTGATTTTCGTGCACAGTTGCTGCCGGATCTTCCTAGCTGCGCGACATTGGTAGGAGGCATCCTGATTGACTGGATTGCACGGCTGGTGAAGACCGCGTGATCAGGCTGGCGGTTAAGACGTACATTACGTGAAAGAAAGTTCAAGGCGATGAAGAAATCACGGTACCGGGGGCCTGCCATAGGGAAAGAATTGAAGAGAGCTGCTGCGCTCAGCCGGTTTCGGAAAGAGCTCTGGAAAGGAGAGCACTTGGCGTTTGACCGCTCAATAGCGCTCCGGAAGGAGGCTGGTGCCGACCTGAATGCGGACTTGGATGACATACGGCAGGCTCTGGTAGATTTCGTGCACGATGTGTTTAATACGTTGCCCGAGCGCTATCAGGATGACTTTGAATTCCAGGACTCGGCGCTTCGGTCGCTGAAGGAGGCGATACGCTGCACCCGTCCTGAATGATTTCTCTGTTGGCTCGCAATCCGCCTGATAGCTCGCCCCTTCCGTTCAAGATGATCGTATCACCTGCTTATCCGCAGGGATCTGTGCCATCGTTCACGATCCCCCATGGCGGAGCCTGAACGCCCTGGTGGCTTCCTTAAACCGGGTCATAGCCGCAGCAGGTATTGCGCTGGACGTGATTCCTGGAGGCCACCCCCGCATTATTCGCATTGCTCCCTCGGCTGCCGTAAAGCGCGCTTGTAGCGGTATTCCCGTGTGATGAGGCCGTATTCGGCCAGTGCTGCTCCGCCCTTTTGGCTCATGAATCAGCACCATTGCCTGGACCGGTTATCACCTCTTCCCCCGTCAACACATTGAGACAACCCCAATTTGTGGCTTAATTGGGGGCGTTGCGATTGACCCTTCATAAGGCGATACTCGGGGCAGCGGATACCCGTGCAACAGCCTAATGCCATGGCATGTTAGCTTGCCCGACAGGGTTCCAGGGGATCAAATGCTGCTCTACCGGGTGTAAGCTAGTTCAACGGTCGTTCGTCACACCTCACTCATGAGTTGGCTCTGGAGGCCCCGTCGCGGCAGACCTGGAGCGGACCCGGTGCGTCCGCCACGCTTTGGCGAGCGCGTGGATGATCGCGGGAAGGCCAAGTACTTCCATGGTCGTGATGAGGAGCTGGAAACGATCGAATCGCTCTGCTACACTGCGATGCATAATGGGGGCGGGGCGATAGTGGTCATACAGGGTCCACCGGGCGCGGGCAAGACCGCACTCCTGCACGAATGTGCCCGGCACGCTCAAGCGTGGGGCTGGCGGGTGGTCCGAATTCGCCACGATGCCTTCTGGGATAGAGAGTCCCTGCACAACGCCTTCAGGCGGCCGCGCTGGCACACACATGTTGACGAGGGTGGGATGACTGTGTTGGGCGGATGGGGGTTTTTCGGGCGGGCACGGAAATTGTCCGCACCGGATTTGCTGAGGTACCAGGTAATGAAGTCCAGGAAGTGTGTGCTCCTGTGGCTGGACGAAGCTCAATCGCTGGTGGGTGGGGAATTGTCCGGGGCAGAACGAACATCTGCCGTGAAGATGCTGGACGACATTCACAATGGCGGACTGGGCAAGCCTGTGGTCCTGATTGCCGGGGGGCTCGCCCATACCGCGGAGGGGCTGGAGCGATTTGAGATTTCCAAACTCAGGATAGACGACATAATCGAATTGTCGGGCCTGGATGCTGAAAGTGAAAAATCCATAATCAGGGATTGGCTTGAAAAGGAATCTGGAGCCATAGGCGATGTCGCTCATTGGGTGGACACCATTGCACAAGACACAGATGGCTGGCCGCAGCACATCAGCGCTTACGTGCAGCGTGCTTCCTGGCAACTCGTGGAGGACAAGGGAACGCTCACGGATGCGGGGCTGGCCAAGGTGCTTGAAAAGGGACGCGCAGATAAGACGCGTTTCTATAACCGCAGGCTCCGGGGAATAGGCAAGCATGAGCGCCAGTTGTTGGGGTTGGTGATTGCGTGCTGTGGCTTGAACGCGCGGTGGACCCGTATACAAATTGAGGCGACTTTCCCTGCTCTCAAGGACAGTCTCCAGTATCCCGCGGATGACTCGGTCAGCAGACTGATTAGGCGGGGGGTGCTTGAGGCGAGTGACGAAGGAGAATATCGTATCCCCATTCCGTCCATGGAGCGGTTTCTGGTCGGATATGCGTGGGATCTTGAACAGACTAATGGCGGGTGGGTACAGGAACTCACTGCCAGCATCATGGCGGCGTTAAGCAGAACGAACCATTATCTGACTCCAGAACGCAAAGCTCTGGTTTTGTCTGGGAACATCCGTGAACTGCTGACGCAGCTGGCGGCTGGTCCATCGGTAGGGGGTTGAGCGTCCCTGAGCTGACCAGTGCATGGCTCGGATACGCTCTTGCCCAGCTATTTCCTCTAGCTCAACGCTAGGACCCGATTTTCCGCAGGCTGTCGTATCCCAAGCACAAACCACGAATCCCTTGGATCTCAATGCCGTGCTCAACCCAGCTTCTATTGTCCGTGAGGCATTCCGCCGGACGACCGCGCCGCTCATTTATCGGTCATAATGGAACGGCTTCCCCATCGGACTTCATGGATCCGCCATCAAACTCGGCGGAGACCTTGCGGCGGTCCAGGTCGCTAAATTGCCGGAGCTTTAATGGAAACCACCGGCAGACCTAAGTCAGGATGGGTACGCAATCGTTTTTCCGGCAGGCAGATACGGTACACCTGGGTTTGTACATTTGTGGTGATGGCCAAGTTTTCCCAGCAGTATTGGTGGACTGATCGCTGGATGGTATCCGGTCTCCCGCCGCACTGGAGCGGAACTGCACATAGGGACCGGTACGTTTCACCTCATAGAAGCCGGCCGGACACGAGCCTGAGGCATGTGATTTGAGACAGCCCGGAACAGGATCCATTCCGGGTAAGTAAACAGCCACCGGATGTCCTGTTCCCATGGCTAAAAAGAAGCACATTCTCCTCGCCAGAGCTCATGTTTACGAGCGCCGGGACGTAGATTTACGGCCGCCGAATTGCGACTATGACCTATTGGTGGGCGCTTGGATTTACCGCCCCACGGGTCGTCTGCTGGTGGAGTCGGCTGAGATCCAGCCTCCACGGACGAAGAAGGCCGATGTGGAGACCGGGGAAGATCAGAAGGGATACTGAGACACAGGGGAAGCAGCAATGTCTTCTTGCAGGGTGTTGCGCCCCACAGTCCTGGTCCTGGCGAGCCGGTTTGACCTGTCGTGTGACTATGTGATTGCGGCGCTGCGGCAGAATGGATGCGAGTACCTGCGCCTGAATAGTGAGGATTTGGCCTCATTTGCGCTGTGCCTTGATCCATGCCGTGGGCACCTGTCCTGCAGAACGAAGGAATTTCGCGCTGATGTGGATTGCGGTCAACTCACAGGCGTATACTTCCGCCGCCCCACCTTTCTTCGAGAGGCCTCGCAGGTCGGTCGAATTCCTGAGGAGCAGTTTGAGCGCGCTCAGTGGATGGCGTTTGTGCGCAATCTCATGGTGCTGGATGTGGTGAAGTGGGTCAATCATCCGACCCGCACCTATGAATCTGAGCACAAGATGATCCAGCTAAAAACTGCGGCGGCATTAGGCTTTGAAGTAGCGCCAACATGGTGCCTGAATTCTGACCGATTTCTGGCAGGGCGGTTCAACGGGGACGCACTTGCCGTTAAGGGTTTGGACACCGTCTTGGTTCGGACTGAGACTTCAGAGGCGTTTGGCTATACGAGCCTATTGGGGGCGGAGGAAATTATGGAGGTGGATTTCAGTGGTGCTCCGATGGTCGTTCAGCAGGCCATAACCAACAAGATTGATCTGCGGGTGACGGTGGTCACAGACGAGTGGTGGTGCGCGTTCGTGACGGACAAAGGAAGGGGAATTGAGGGAGACTGGCGGCTCATGAAGCGGAACGCCTGCTTCAAAGAATTTGAATTGCCGGTTTCAGTCGGTAGGCGCTGCGTAGCCTTAACCCGGGAGTTGGGCCTCCACTTCGCGGCTATTGACCTTGCGCTTTCAAGAGATCGTTACTATTTCCTGGAAGTGAATCCCACGGGGGAGTGGGCCTGGCTCCAGGAGCAGATTGGATTCCCAATTGCGGATAGACTGGCCGGGACGCTCCAGCACCTTACCGAGACCGTTTCATGACTGAGATTTTCGGGTGGGTTTGCCAGAAAACGGAGCGCCATATTCTGCTTGAGTATCCCAATCATGTCAGAACAAGGAAGTCGCTGTCAGAGGATTTGGACGTTTCCGAACGTGCCTATGCGGGGGAACTCCAGAGAATTGCGCGCGTTGCGAGTCGTCTCGCCGATATTCGAGTATACCAAGCAGCGTTATCGCAGCGGGGAATTCCCGGTGGGAACAAGGCATGGGTGATTCTCATAGCGATCACCATAGGCGTTACGGTGATTACTATTGTGAGCCTAGCTGTAAATATATTTTCGGAGGCCTCCGTCCCCCAATGGGTTGGGATTACCGCCCTGATCCTTACAGGGATAGGGGTCATTTATATGCTGGCGGGAGGCTTGGTGGGCCTGAGCGCACGCAAGCGGCTACGCGCGTATGTGCCGACCGCTGAAATCGAGGTGGCATCACGAGGGAGAGTGCTCCCAGCTGATGCCTTTTGGACGATTCGCCAAAATGAACAAGTGCTCTCAATGTGCGAGAGCGCACTTAGCGTCGCCTTTTTGGGCATTCGCAATGGGATGATTTGCGTTTCCATAGCGGCAGTTCTACTAATCCTTGCTGCGCTTGTGACTTAAGTCCAGCCGTAATCCAAGTATGTGCACATCACGGCCTTACCGCTTGATGGCAGCCCGCAGGCAACACCAGGCGGTGCCTGATCGGTCTGAAGAGTCTTCGGACATGCCTTCAGGCGATTGCGGTCGAAATGTGGCGTGAATGGGTCAGCCCCGCCAATTCCGACAGCTTGCATGAACTCGATATGCTGCTCGGTACGGCGATGCCGGCACCAGATGAGCAGCCGCAAATATCGACCGCTTACCATGGTTGTGTCTACTCATTTTAGTGTGTGGTGTAATGACTACAAGGCACACGCAATCGCATGATCAGGCTGCCCTGCTGCATTGAAGTTGATGGGGACTATGCGCCCAAGGCTCGGTATGCACTGGCCGCGCTCTTGGAGCCGCTGGGCCTCGGACCGGTCTGGGTGGAGCGCTCGTCACTATCGGACTTGAGCCTGTACTACGGATCCGCCAATCAGGGCCTGCCGGAAGGCACCATTGAGCTGGCGCTGGGGGAGGGGGTCCAGGAATTCTTTCGAGCGCGAAAGGCTCCGTACCCTTCAGGAATCTGGTGGGAGCAACGGAAAGATGTGCGCTACCCGGTTCTGTTCGGGTCAGATGACCGGGAGGACTGGGTGGCCTCTGCATTCTACTGGCTTTCAGGTTGGCAGGAGTACAGGATCGCCGATCGGGATATTCACGGGAGATTTCCGCACTCGGCCTCACTCCAGCATACGCTCCACAGTACCACACTGCCGGTCGTGGAGGTCTATCGCCAAAATCTGCAGGATCACCTCAGTCAGGCGGGCCTGCGCACCGCAGCACGTCAATGGGGTGGAGAGTCCTGGACTTTGTGTCCCACCATAGATGTGGACTATGTGCGCAAATGGCGCAAGGGGATCTTCTACCGGGAGATCGTAGAGTATTTCCTGCTCAACCGGCTGCGAGAGCCGGTGCGCAGCCGAACGGCGCGCCTGGGGAAGGGGGCCCGCCAGGCGGCACATCATCCCGATCCCTTCAAATCAGCCCTAAATCGGATGCTGGCCCGTGTCTCACGCCATGGTTCGGGCACCCTGTTTCTGAAAACGGCCGCGCACGGCCCCCAGGATGTTTACTATAATCCCCGGTCACGATTTCTGAAACGCGTCGCTGAAACCTGTCAACAGTTGGGACTGCAAATCGGACTGCACCCCAGCTACCATGCATATACGCACCGGGAGTACATGCAGCAGGAACGCGCGCTGTTGTCGGAACTGACCGGGGAGTATCCCGGTGCCGTTCGTCAGCATTTCTTGCGATGTGATCCCCCCTACACACACCGGCTGCAGGAGGCCTGCGGGTTCAACATTGACTCCACACTTGGCTTTGCCACCCAGGTGGGATTCAGAAACGGTACCTGTCTGCCGTTTAGGGTCTTTGATGTGGAGGCCAATTGTGCGATGGACTTGTGGGAGTTTCCGCTGGCGGTCATGGACTCGGCCCTGTTCAACCGGCAGGATCTGACGGTTGGTGAGGCCATTGATGAAACGAAGCTTGTGCTGGGCCAGTGTGCCCGCTATGGCGGGGCGGGAGTTGTGCTCTGGCATAATGTGCTCTGGGATGAGATTGATTTTCCCGGGTGGGGGCACCATTTTGAATCGGTGATGGAGTGGGCAGCCGCATCCGGTGCTCAAATTATGTCCCTACAGGGGGCTCTTGAAAGCTGGCTCGGATATCCTGTGGGCACACAGGGGGCACAGGCAGGGTAGAATACCGCATAACAGCTGCAGTCAGCCCGAATGGGAGGCACGACACAGGGTCAGACCCCGCTCATGAAGCAGTACTACGGGATCAAGAGCAAGAACCCCGATACGCTGCTGCTTTTTCGCATGGGTGACTTTTATGAGACCTTTGACAGTGACGCGCAGGTAGCTGCCGATGTGCTGGGCATAACGCTGACCAAACGGGCCAGTGGTGCGGCGAGCAGCGTGCCGCTGGCTGGATTTCCGCACCATGCGCTGGACAATCATCTGCCGAAGCTTGTGGAAGCTGGCCTGCGGGTGGCCATCTGCGAGCAGCTGGAGGATCCAAAACGTGCGCGAAAGCTGGTCAGGCGCGGAGTAGTTGAGATTGTGACACCGGGCGTAGCCCTGCGCGACCAGATGCTCATGCCAAGACGCTCCAGGTATCTGGCTGCACTGCACATCGAAGGCACCAAGGCCGGGGTCGCCTATGTGGATGCGTCCACAGGCACCTTTCGCTTAACACAGGTGCACATTGATAAGGCCGACGACCTGCTCCAGGTGATTGAGCCATCGGAGGTGCTGATCGGCCGGAGCAACCGCAGCTTTGTTGAAGGGCTGCGCGCGACAGGATTCACACTCACGGTTCGCGATGACTGGATCTTTACGCCGGATACGGCCCGGCAGACACTGCTGGAGCATTTCGGCACGCACTCGCTGAAGGGATTCGGCATCACGGAGGATCCGCTGGGGGTGGTTGCGGCCGGTGTCGCGGTGCAGTACCTGCAGGACACGCAGAAATCGGGATCGCTGGCACACATACGCCGCATTCAGCGGAGTGCGGATTCCGGATGCATGCTGCTGGATGCTGCGACCCGGCGAAACCTGGAGATCCTGGCTCCGATGCGCGCGCGCGGCACCGATGGTACGCTAGTGCAGATTCTGGATCATACGATGACCCCCATGGGCGCCCGCCGGCTGCGCTACTGGCTGTATCAACCCCTGCGGGATGTCCATCGGATTAATCAACGGCTGGATGCCGTTGAAGCGCTGGTTCAGGATTCCGGCCTGCGGACCGACCTCCAAGGCCATATGCGCCACGTCTGTGATGTGGAGCGGGTCGTGGCACGAACCTGTGCGCAGCGGTCGTCGGTGCGCGATCTGCTGGCGCTCGGGGAAGCACTGCACCATTTTCCGGAGATCAAGGCACTGACTGCCTCTGTGCCCTGCCAGGCCCTGGTCGATCTGTCTGAAACGGTGGATCCCTGTAAAGAGACGCAGACAGCACTGGCAGAGGCGCTGGATCCGACGCGCAAGGCGGTGTTCAGAGACGGGTTCAATGAGGAACTGGACCATCTGCGCCGGGATGTTACCTCCGGTCAGGACTTTATCACGAATCTGCGTGAGTCTGAACGGGCTCGCACGGGAATCCCCTCACTCAAGGTGGGACAGAACAAGGTGTTCGGGTATTACATCGAAATCACCAATACTCACCGCGACAAGGTGCCGCCGGAATACATTCGCAAACAGACGCTGGTTAATGCGGAACGCTATGTGACCCCCGAAATCAAAGAGGTGGAAGCCCGGCTGATGCGGGCCGAGGAACAGATTGAAACCCTGGAGGCGCAGCTGCTTCGGCACTTGCGGAGCCGGGTCGCGGAGGCCTCAGCCCCGCTGCTTTCCACCGCCGCCGCACTGGCCAAACTGGACTGCCTGCAGAGTCTGGCCGAGGTGGCTGAATTCGACCATTTTGTACGGCCGAGGGTCGATGACTCAAAGCTCCTTCGGATTGTAGACGGGCGGCACCCGGTCGTGGAAAAGAATGTGAAGAACTTTATCCCCAATTCATTGGACATGGATCCTGAACACCGCCAGATTTATCTCATCACCGGACCCAATATGGCGGGCAAGAGCGTGGTGCTGCGTCAGATGGGCCTGATTGTTCTGCTGGCGCAGATTGGCTCGTTTGTACCTGCCGCCGAAGCACATGTCGGGATGGTCGACCGCATATTTACCCGCGTCGGTGCCTCCGATGATCTCCTGGCGGGAGAGAGCACATTCATGGTGGAAATGAATGAAACTGCGAACATTCTCAACAATGCGACCCCGGACTCGCTGATTCTGCTGGATGAAGTGGGTCGGGGAACGAGCACATTTGACGGGCTGTCCATTGCGTGGGCGCTGGTGGAGTACCTGCACGAGAAGCCCCGGGTCAGAGCCCGCACCCTGTTTGCGACCCATTATCACGAGCTCAATGAGCTGGCCAGCCGGTTTGAGCGGGTGTGCAATTATCGCATCCAGGTCAAAGAACATAAGGGTAAACTGATTTTTCTGCGCAGGCTGGTGCCCGGCACCGCCGATCACTCCTACGGTATTGAAGTCGCTCGCATGGCGGGACTTCCGTCAACAATTCTGAAACGGGCGCAGACTGTGCTGAGCGGTCTGGAAGCCCAACAGCTGATGGCTGGCCAGGTGCCGGCGGATTTCGGCCAGCCCACACTGCCTTTTGAGGGCCTGGATCCGACTCCGGATCCGGTCCACGAACGACTCAATACGCTTGATCCAAACAATCTGACACCCATGGAGGCGCTGTCGCTGGTTTCGGAACTCAAGACACTCTCTGATCGCCAACAGGACTGATTCTGGATGCGGATTCTTATTGTAGGCAGCGGCGGGCGCGAGCATGCGCTGGCCTGGGTGCTGCGCAAGGCCGGGTCACTTTATATTGCGCCGGGTAATGCCGGTACAGCCGGACTGGGCACCAATGTACCCATAGCGGCTGAGAACATAAACGGGGTGGTCGAATTCGCCTACCGCGAGCGAATAGACCTGACCGTGGTCGGGCCCGAAATTCCGCTGGCATTTGGCCTGGTCGATGTGCTCAAAGCGCGCGGGAAGGCTGTTTTTGGCCCGTCTGCAGCGGCCGCCGAAATTGAAAGCAGCAAGGCGTTTGCCAAGGCTTTCATGCAGCGGCACAACATCCCGACAGCTGAGTGGCGCGTGTTTGAGTCCGACCAGATCAGCGAGGCGCGCGCCTATTCGGCCGGCTATCGGGGCCAATGTGTGGTGAAAGCCAGCGGCCTGGCCGCAGGGAAGGGCGCGATAGTGTGCGACAGCCAGGCGGAATCCGACGAAGCACTCAAGTCCATTATGGTCGATGGCCAGTTTGGCAATGCGGGCCGGCAGGTTATCGTTGAGGAACGGATGGAGGGTGAAGAGGTGAGCCTGTTTGCGCTCACTGATGGAGAGGATTATGTGATGCTGGCGGCCGCTCAGGACCATAAGCAAATTTACGAGAACGACCAGGGGCCCAACACCGGAGGCATGGGGGCATACGCACCGGCCCCGGTGGCCACCGCAGCGCTGATGGAAACGGCCCGCCGCCGGATTATTGAGCCGGTGTTGGAGGGTATGGCCAGCGAAGGCCGGCTCTATACCGGATGCCTGTATGCGGGGCTGATGATGACCGAATTCGGACCAAAGGTGGTGGAATTCAATTGTCGTTTCGGGGATCCGGAGGCGCAGGTCGTCCTGCCGCTCATTGAAGCGGACTGTGCCGAGGTCCTCCTGCGGTCCGCCTCTGGAGGGCTGGGAAATTTGCGGGTGCCACCGGCATCCCGGGCCGCCGCGTGCATCGTCCTGGCCAGCGAAGGCTATCCCGGTGCTTATCAGAAAGGCCGGGCGATCAACGGTCTTCGGCAGGCGGAAGATCATCCGGGTGTGGTGGTGCTGCACGCCGGCACCGACGAGGTGCATGGTCGCACGGTAACATCAGGCGGACGCGTGCTGGGGGTCACAGCCATACGCCCCACGCTGGAGCAGGCGTTTGAGATGGCCTATACCGCAGCCGAATGTATTGACTATAGGGGGTGCTACTATCGCAGAGATATCGGACATCGGGTGAGGCAGTTATGAGGCGATGGTGGGGCTGGGTGCTCATGGTGGGCCTGATCCGGCCCGCAGCCGCGCAGGAGGCCAACCTGCCGTATGCGGAATTGGAATTTGTCGCCCATGTCCCCAATGCCCGGCGATTGGCCTCAGATGCTCAAGGCGCGCTGTACGTCGTTACGGGCCGCGAAGTTATTAAGCTGGATACCAGCGGCGCGGTTCAGAATGTCCTGGGCGGATCTGACGCGGATCTTGGGGCCTTTGATGAGGTAGTGGACATCGATCCGGGCGAAGGGCTGATCTGGGTGGTGGCCGATGCAGGTCAGGGCCGACTGATGCGGTTTTCCCGTACGCTGATGCATCTGGAATCGCTGCCGGTACCGCGTGCCGATGAAGTGGGATTCGGTTTGCCCTCGCGGGAGGAACCGCGCAGTGAGGTAGCGTCGGTGGCCGGGCGGCCCGTGGCCGTTACCGTGACTCCGTCCGGTGAGGTCTTTGCCATTGAGGAGGATGCTCAGGCTGTCATCAAGTGGGATGTGAGCCGAAGACTTGAACGGCGGATCGGGCATTTTGGGGATGCGGCCGGCCGGCTGGTGGAACCGGTCAGTCTGGCCTCCGATGAGAGTTATCTGTATGTGGCGGATCGGGGGCTGGAGCGCGTGCAAGTCTATGACCTGTTCGGCGGGTTTGTGCGGGCTTATCCGGCGGATGCCGCGTTGGTGTGCGTCTTGCCCGATGGCCATGATCTGGTTCTGGTGCATGCGGATCGTATCCGCGTTTACTCCAGAGAAGGCGAATTCACGCACGAGATCGGCCTTGCCACCGCATTACCGGTATTGTCAGCCGCGAGGTCAACCGGGCACATCTTTCTTCTGTCCGATGACACGATATGGCGACTGAATGGCCCGAAGATACCGTGAATTCAAACAAATGGCCCGTAAACGGTTGAATCAAGCCCCTGAAATTCGTTTATTACTTGGCTGAATCGTTTTGACGCATGAATTCCGGTAGAATCCGCGATGGCTGCAGGCCATTGGAACGGCGGATGGCCCGCGCCTGTGTGCGGATGCCGAATAAATTTTTGTGCTGGTTCGTTTCACGTCTCAACCAAACAATTGCGCCTCATGCAATACGATATTCACACTAAGGTGCGGCCGGTGAAGGCTGGGGACACGCTCCCTGAGCCCGCTCTGGAAGTCTCGGCCGAGAGCAAGCGTATGTCGGGTGCGGAAATCCTGCTCCGATCCCTGGAGGCCGAAGGGGTGAAGGTGATTTTTGGTCATCCCGGCGGAGCGGTCATCAAGGTGTACGACGAAATGATGCGCATCCGCCCGGGTTTTGAGCATGTGCTGGTACGCCATGAGCAGGGCGGAACCCATGCGGCGGAAGGCTATGCCAAAGCGACCGGCAAGGTCGGTACCGTGCTTGTTACCAGCGGGCCGGGGGCCACCAACACTGTGACCGGTATTGCCGATGCCTATATGGACTCGGTTCCAATCGTGGTCTTTACCGGCCAGGTGCCCACCAATTTGATTGGTAACGATGCCTTCCAGGAGTGCGATGCCATTGGGGTAACCCGTTCGGTGACCAAGCACAGTTTTCTGGTTCGTGATGTGCGCGACCTGGCCCGGACGATCCGGGAGGCCTATCACATTGCGCGCACCGGTCGCCCGGGTCCGGTCCTGGTAGACCTGCCGAAGGATGTACTAATGGCGGAGGCTCCGTTCCATTATCCGGAACAGGTGAATATCCGCGGCTATGTGGTGCCGGATGCGGGTCGGTCCGACAAGATTGCACGCGCCGCCCGGATGATTGCCGCCTCCGAGAGGCCGGTATTTTATGTAGGTGGGGGTGTGGTAAATTCAGATGCGTCTGAAGTGCTTACCGAAATCGCCCGGACTGCCGGCATCCCTGTTACGACCACCCTGCACGGGTTGGGTGCTTACCCGGAGGAGGACCCGCTGGCGCTTCGGATGCTCGGGATGCACGGGACCTGGTGGGCCAATCAGGCCATCCAGCACTGTGACCTGATCATAGCCGCCGGCGCGCGATTTGATGATCGCGTCACCGGCAAACTTGATTCATGGGCACCGCACGCCAAGGTCATCCATATTGAGATTGATCAGTCGTGTATTTCCAAGAATGTCTTCGCAGATTGCGCGATTCTGGGTGACGTAAAAACCGTGCTGCAGCAGTTGAAGCCGCACATCAAGCCGAAAGACACCTCCGGGTGGCTGGCTGAGATTGACACCTGGCGGCAGGAGTGTCCGCTTGCGTACGACCATGACGACAAACTCCGTGCGCAGTATGTCATTGAGGCTCTGCGCGAAAAGACCGGCGGCCGTGCGGTGGTGCTGACCGATGTCGGGCAGCATCAGATGTGGACGGCCCAGTATTTCCGGTTTCTGTTTCCCCGGACGCACATAACCAGCGGAGGCCTCGGCACCATGGGCTTCGGGATGCCCGCCGCCATGGGGGCCGCATTCGGTCTGCGTGAACAGGGTTCCGACATGCCGGTGGTCTGCATCAGCGGGGATGGCGGATTTGTCATGAATGCGCAGGAATTGAGCGTCGCTGCCGCCCACAAGCTGCCGCTGAAGATTGCGGTGATCAACAATCGTTTTCTGGGCATGGTGCGTCAGTGGCAGGAGCTCTTCCATATGGAGCGCTACAGCCACACAGACCTGTCCGACACCAACCCGAACTTTGTGAAGCTTGCCGAAGCGTACAACTGCGTTGGACTGCGGGCCAGTTCACCTGACGAGGTGCGTGGGGTTTTGGATGCGGCTTGGGAGGTTACCGACCGGCCGGTGGTCATGGAATTCCAGGTGGTCAAGGAGGAGATGGTGTTCCCGATGGTGCCCGCGGGTGCGGCCACGGGCGACATGATTACCCAACGGCTCACCCCGAACTCATTTGTTTAGATGTCCGATACGCTCGTACTGACACCGCAGCAGATCATCCGCAAGAAAGCGGCCGGAGAGCCGATTGAGCCGGATGACAGTCAGCAGAAAGATCGGCATACCATCGTGGTCCTGGTTGAGAACACGATCGGCGCGTTTATTCGCGTGATTAATATGTTCTCGGCACGGGGATTCAACATTGACAGCGTGACGGTCGGGACCACCGAAGATGCCTCGGTAAGTCGCATGAATATCGTGACCACGGGCAACGGGCGGATTATTTCGCAGGTACTGCGCCAGCTCAGCCGGCTGGTGGACACCATTGGGGTGGTAGATCTGACGGGCACCGATTATGTGGAGCGGGAGCTTTGTCTGCTGAAGGTCCGCTACACCGACCGCTCCCGTTCGGAAATCCTGGACACCAGCGGTATTTTTAAGGGCAGAATTGTTGACATCACGTCAGAAACGATGACGATTGAGCTGCGAGGCCCCTCCAAGAAGGTGGATGCCTTTGTTAAGCTCATGGCTCCCCACAACATTGTTGAAGTTGCGCGCAGCGGGTGCGTAGCCATGCAGCGTGATCACGCCGCGTGACCATTTTTTCTCACCATCATCAGTCCATGAAAGTTCACTACGATGCCAACCCGGCGATCATACGCCAGAAGAAAATTGCCGTTATCGGCTACGGCAGCCAGGGCCATGCCCATGCCTTGAATCTGCAGGACAGCGGGGCTACCGTGGCGGTCGGTTTGCGGGAGAAGTCAACCTCCATTGCTAAAGCTCGCAGTCAGGGATTGCGGGTAATGAGGATCAGCAAAGCGGCTGCCTGGGGCGATGTCGTGATGATTCTGATTCCAGACCAGGACCAGAAGCGGGTCTATAACGCGTCCATTCGGGCCCATATCACGCCTGGCAAGGCTTTGGGGTTCGGACACGGCTTTAATGTGCACTACGGCCAGATTGCAGTTCCCAGAGGCGTGGATGTCTTTATGGTGGCTCCCAAGGGCCCGGGCCATCTGGTACGCCGGACCTTTGAAGAGGGCAAGGGCACACCCTGTCTGGTGGCGGTAGCCCAGGACGCGACCGGCGGAGCGCTGGAGCTGGCACTCAGTTATGCGGATGCCATTGGCGGCACGCGGGCCGGAGTGATCGAGACCAATTTTAAGGACGAGACGGAGACCGACCTGTTTGGTGAACAGGCCGTATTGTGCGGCGGCTCCCAGGCACTGATTCAGGCGGGATTTGAAACGCTTGTTGAGGCTGGATATCCCCCGGAGCTGGCCTACTTTGAGGTGCTCCATGAGCTCAAGCTTATCGTGGATCTTTACTACGAGGGGGGCTTGGCGTACATGAACTATTCGATCAGTGATACGGCCGAATACGGCAATTACTCGCGCGGATGCCGGGTGATTGGCCCAGGCGTGAAGGCTGAGATGAAGAAGATTCTGTCGGAGATTCAATCCGGTGCCTTTGCCCGTGAATGGATTGCGGAGTGTGAGCGTGGTGCACCGGCATTCCGTACCTACCGTGATGCCACTAATTCCCATCCGATTGAGCGCGTCGGACAGCGGCTGCGCAAGATGATGGCATGGCTGCGCAGTCCGGCGGACAAAGCGAAGGCGGCGTAACTGGCTTCGGGGACGGATGCCGCGAATAACGGTCCTGCCTGGTGATGGCATTGGCCCGGAAGTAGCCGGCGAAGCCGTACGCGTACTCAACGCGGTCGGGGAACGGTTCGGGTTTGAACCCACGCTGACCTATGCGCTGGTGGGGGGTGCCGCGCTGGACGAGTTTGATACGCCCTTGCCGGAGCCGACTTTTGAGGCCTGCAAAGCGGCGGATGCGGTACTGCTGGGTGCCATTGGCGGCCCCCGTTGGGATCATGAAACCGGCGACCGGCGCTGCGAAGCCGCCCTGTTGGGTCTGCGCAAGCGGCTGGGCGTATTTGCCAACCTGCGTCCGGTCCTGGTGCCGGCGGGGTTGAGCGGCCAGTCTCCGGTGCGGGCCGATCGGGTCGACGGGACGGATATACTGATAGTCAGGGAGCTCACCGGCGGCATATATTTTGGGGCACCCCGAAAGCTGAGCGCTGCGACAGCATCCAATACCATGGTGTACCATGCCTCTGAAATCAGGCGGATTGCCCGGGTAGCCTTTGCTTGGGCCGAGAAGCGGCGGGGTCGCGTGACATCGGTGGATAAGGCGAATGTGCTGGAGGTATCACAGCTGTGGCGTCGGGTGGTTACGCAGGTCCATCGGGAAGAGTTTGCCCATCTGGCGCTTGACCACCTCTATGTGGACAATGCCGCCATGCAGCTGGTGCTCCGGCCGGGCCGGTTTGATGTTATACTGACCGGCAATCTGTTCGGAGACATCCTTTCTGACCTGGCGGCCACCCTGCCGGGTTCGTTGGGGCTGTTGCCATCGGCCAGTCTGGGCGGTCAGATCGGACTGTTTGAACCGGTGCACGGAAGTGCGCCTGACATTGCGGGACTGGGCATTGCTAACCCGGCAGGTATAATGTTGAGTGCCGCCATGATGCTGGATGCCTTAGATTTGTCTGACGCTGCGCACGCGGTTCGCTCCGGCGTGCTGGCGGCGTTGGGTCTGGGTGTGAGAACGCGTGATCTGGGCGGTACGGCATCAACCGGAGACTTTGCCAACGCTGTGATCAGTCACATACGGGCCAGCGCGCTTGCGGCGGCCTGAAGAATTGCAATCAGATCAATGAGCGACCAGCGAGTTCAGATTTTTGATACCACACTGCGGGATGGCGAGCAGGCACCGGGTGCCTCGATGACCATCAGCGAAAAGCTGCGTATTGCGCACCAGTTGGCGCGTCTGAAAGTGGACATCATTGAGGCGGGATTCCCCATTTCATCGCCGGGTCAGTTTGAGGCGGTACAGCGCATTGCCCAAGAGGTGGATGGGCCCGTAGTGGCGGCGCTGGCGCGCACCACAGATAAGGACATTGATGCGGCGGGAGAGGCCTTGCTGACCGGATCCAACACGCGGATCCACACCTTTGTCGCTACGAGCGACATCCATCTGGCCGCTAAGTTCGGCGACGACCGTTATGGTCGCACTATGGCCGAAAAGCGGGATAATATCCTGAAAATGACCGACCGGTCGGTCCGCCAGGCCCGCGCCATTACGCCGAATGTGGAGTTCAGCGCTGAAGATGCCGGACGTACGGAAACTGATTTTCTGGTACAGGTCATTGATGTGGCCATTGAAGCGGGTGCGACGACGATAAATATTCCGGACACGACCGGGTATTGCGTGCCCAGGGAGTACAGCAAACTGTTTACCGATGTTCTCAGCCGCTGCAGACGTGCCCATGACATTGTGCTGTCGACGCACTGCCATGATGACCTGGGGCTGGCGGTAGCGAATTCCCTTGCGGCAGTGCTGGCGGGGGCGCGCCAGATTGAGTGTACCATCAACGGTATCGGGGAGCGGGCAGGCAATGCTTCACTGGAGGAGGTCGTGATGGCGCTGAATGTGCGCCGGCAGCATTTTGGGGCGGCTACGGGCATCCATACGCCGCTTTTGACGGAAACCAGCCGAATGGTATCCATTGCGACGGGTTTCGCAGTGCCGCCGAACAAGGCGATTGTAGGCGGCAACGCATTCAGTCATGAAGCGGGTATCCATCAGCACGGCGTGCTCAGGAGTCGCGAGACGTATGAAATCATGCGGGCCGAGGATGTCGGCCAGCACGCTGAATCCATACGCTTGGGGCGGCATTCCGGGAGGCACGGGTTGTTCAGCCGTCTTGATAAGATCGGCGTGTTCGTGCCCGAAGAGCGCAAGGGGGAAGTCTATCGGCAGTTTGTGCGGTTGGCTGACCGCAAGAAAGAGATTTTTGACGAGGACCTGGTCAACCTGGTGCAGGAGGTGAAGGGACGGTCGTCAGCGGATCATTATCGGCTTGACCATCTGCATGTAGCTTCGGGCACCGGACGGCTGCCGCGTGCGGAGGTACTGGTGCACCATGTGTCCACGGATTCAACCACGCGCGTGACTGCGGATGGCGATGGTCCGGTGGATGCCATCTACAAGGCCATTGACCAGGCCACCGGCAGCCATCATGATCTGATCAGTTATGGGATCCGATCCATGGGCGAGGGAGCCGATGCCGTTGGTGAAGTTACCGTACTGATTGGGGAGAACGGGGCGCTGTTCCGCGGCGTAGCCCGCAATATTGATGTGTTGAAGGCATCGGCTCAGGCGTACGTAAAGGCGCTCAATCAGTTGGCGGCTTTCCGAATCGGCCGTTTGAACACGGAGTTTGTGTCGGATGGGATCATGCAATCATTTGAAGGCGATGCAGTCTGAGGAGTCGTGCTCATGGGGATGACCATTACGGAAAAAATCCTGGCCAATCACAGCGGCCGCACGCGAGTGGCCCCGGGTGAGAGCCTCTGGGTGGATGTTGACATTCTGATGACGCACGATGTGTGCGGACCCCCAACGGTGGATATTTTTAAGCGGGAGTTCGGCGAAGACACCCGGGTGTGGGACCCGGATAAGCTTGTCATCCTGCCTGACCATTACATCTTCACCCAGAACCACCATGCCAACCGCAATGTGCAGCTGTTGCGCGAATTTGCGGCGGAGCAGGCCTTGCCGCATTACTATGATGTGGGGTCGCCCCGCTACAAGGGGGTCTGCCATGTAGCTTTGGCGGAGGAAGGCTTCAACCGTCCCGGGTCTATACTGATTGGCACCGACAGTCACACCTGCACCTCCGGTGCTTTCGGACTGTTTTCAACGGGGGTAGGCAACACCGATGCGGCCCTGATTATGGGCACGGGCAAGATCTGGCTCCGTGTCCCGGAAACCATGCGGTTTATCTTTGAAGGGGAGCTGCCGCCTTACCTGATGGCTAAGGATCTGATTCTGGCGGTGATCGGGGACATTACCTGTGACGGAGCCACATATCGTGCCATGGAGTTTGACGGAAAGGCGGTTTATGCGTTATCAATGCAGGAGCGCATGACGCTGACCAATATGGCGATTGAGGCCGGTGGCAAGAACGGCGTGATAGCACCGGATGCCACTACGATTGACTATGTGCGCGCCCGTACGGACGCGGCATTTGAATCGGTGTTCAGTGATGTGGACGCGCGATATTTTTCGGAGCACCGGTACGATGTGTCCACGCTTGAGCCCGTCGTGGCTAAGCCTCATCGGCCCGACAACCGCGCCAGCGTGGTTGAGGTGGCGGGCACCCGGTTGGACCGCGCCTATGTAGGCAGCTGTACGGGGGGTAAGCTGGAGGACTTCCAGGCGGCCGCGGACATATTGAAGGGTCAGGAAGTGGTCATTGACACTTACATTGTGCCGGCCACCACGGAAATCAGTCAGTCGCTACACACCTCATCAATTGACGGTGAGTCATTGTGGTCGATTTTTGAAAACGCCGGCTGCAAGATGGGTCAGGCGAGTTGTGCGGCCTGTCTGGGCGGCCCGCCGGATACGTTCGGGCGCATGCAGGGCAGTGAGGTCGTGATTTCTACGACCAACCGGAATTTCCCCGGTCGTATGGGATCCAAGCAGGCATCAGTCTATCTGGCTTCACCGCTGACGGTGGCGGCCAGTGCGCTGACCGGCAGGATCACCGATCCGCGCGGGGTGCTGGTGTAAGTTGAAGCTACTATGCAGTCCATAATCCGCGGCTTGGCCTACGTGGTCGGCGATGCCATAGACACCGATCAGATCATCCCGGCGGAGCATCTGGTTTACAGCCTGAAGCGGCCTGAGGAGCGTCGCATGTACGGGCGTTTCGCCATGAGCGGGGTGCCGGCAGTCGACCAGGGGCTGCCCTTTGGCAACCGACCTTTCACCGACCCCGACAGGTATGAGAGCCGCTACACGCTGATTGTGGCCGGGCGCAATTTCGGGTGTGGTTCATCGCGTGAGCATGCGCCGTTTGCGCTGGCGGAGGCTGGGGCCCAGGTGGTGATTGCTGAGAGCTACGCGCGCATATTCTATCGAAATACCATTGATGGTGGCTTTGTCATCCCCTTCGAATCCAATGAAAAGTTGAATGATCAGATCAGAACGGGGGATGACCTGGAGCTGGACACTCAGATGGGGCAGCTGACCAATCACACGATCGGTCAGGCTTGGCTGCTTAAGCCACTTGGGGATGTGGCGGCCATTTTGAAGGCGGGAAATGTATTTGAGTATGCCCGTCAGGCCGGACTTATCCCAGCGCGGTGATCCGTATGAATAAGATTGAATTGTTTGATACCACCCTGCGTGACGGAACGCAGGGTGAGCATGTGACGCTGAGTGTGAACGACAAGGTGCGTATTGCCCGGCGGCTGGATCGATTTGGCATTGATGTGATTGAGGGAGGCTGGCCGGGTTCCAACCCCAAGGACCACGAATTCTTTGAAACGGCAGCGGATCTGCATCTGTCGCACGCCAGCATTTGCGCTTTCGGGTCTACGCGTCGTGCCTTCAACACGCCGGATGAAGACCCCAACCTGCAGGCGATGCTGGCGGCCGGCACTCCCGTGGTGAGTCTGTTCGGCAAGAGTTGGCTGCTGCATGTTATCAAGGCGCTGGGGGTTGACCGAGACCAGAATCTGGACATGATTGCCGGATCGATAGATTGGTTGCGGCAGAACGACCGCCGTGTGATTTATGACGCGGAGCATTTCTTCGATGGCTACAAGGACGACCGCGGGTATGCGTTGCAGACGTTGCGTGCGGCTGCCGATGCCGGTGCGGATGTGTTGGTTTTGTGTGACACCAACGGGGGTACGATGCCGACGGAAGTGCGGCAGATTGTGGCCGATGTCTGTGGTGAATTTGCGGGGTGCGCCATTGGCGTTCACGCCCACAATGACAGTGGCTGTGCGGTGGCCAACACCTTGATGGCTGTGGAGGCCGGTGCCCGGCATGTTCAGGGCACCATTAACGGTATTGGGGAGCGCACCGGGAATGTGGATTTATGCTCAGCCATTGCGTGTTTGCAGCTGAAGATGGGGTATGACTGTGTGGATCCGGAGGCGCTGGTCATGCTCGCGGATGTGAGCCACTTTGTTGACGAGGTGGCCAACATTATGCCGATTGACCGCGCGCCTTTTGTAGGACGCAGTGCATTCGCCCATAAGGGGGGCATCCATGTCTCTGCGGTAATGAAGGAGCCCAGGGCTTACGAGCATTTGGACCCGAAGCTGGTCGGCAATCGTCGGCGGGTGTTGGTTAGTGATTTGTCGGGGCAGTCCAATGTGCGGTATAAGGCGGAGGAGTTGGGGATTGAGCTCAACGGCAAGAATGAGGCTCGTCGTGCGGTGGAGCGGATCAAGGAGCTGGAGCATTTGGGGTATGAGTTTCAGGGTGCGGAGGCTTCATTTGAGCTGCTGTTGCGGTCCGTGCGGGGTCAGGACACGGAGTATTTCACGTTGGATCGTTTGCGTGTACACAGCGAAGAGGGGGAAAGCGGCGTTGGGTGGTCGGAGGCCACGGTGTCGATTTTTGTGCAGGGTCACCGCGAATTGGCGGTCGGAGAGGGTGTAGGTCCTGTGGATGCGTTGTACAAGGCCTTACAGGCGGCGCTGTGCCGGTTCTTCCCCCGACTGGAGGCCGTGCGTTTGGTGGACTATAAGGTCCGCGTATTGACACCGGAGGATGCAACGATGGCGATGGTGCGGGTATTGATTGAGCATCGCGAGGCGGCTGGTGACCGTATTTGGCACACTGTCGGCGTATCCCGGAACATTATTGAGGCCAGTTGGCAGGCCTTGACCGATGGCATCCGGTACTATCTCCTCCACACGAAGCCCATCCAGCCTGCCCGGCCTCAACTGGAGGCTTTGGCTGCGGAGTAGGTGTTGGGCGTTGTCGTCCGCCCCCGCTCAAAAAACTCCCATGCCTCCCTGTACGCCTCTTCCCGGTCACGCCGCTCAAAGGGCGCGTGGCAGGTGATGGTTTTCTCGGTCGGCCCGCCGGGCAGCGTAT
>JAPPNA010000134.1 GCA_028873925.1 Bacteroidota bacterium
TCAATCCTTGGCGCAGATTCCGGGAAATTCCGAATCGTCATGAATAATCCGGGTTGATGGCGAGTAAACCGGAGGCTGAGGTGACCCCGGAAAACCTCCTCGTGCCGCATCGGGCGCGCACGATTGAGCGCATGCGCAGCCCGTCGGTGGTGTTGTGCCTCCAGGACGGGAGCATACTGAACTATGCGTCACGACCGGCCTGCAAGGATTTGGATGTCAATGGGCGGAATCAGACGACGACCCGGACGCGGGGCATGCATCTTCATGTCACTCTGGCGACGACGGCCGAGGGTTTGCCGCTGGGGGTGCTGCGATGCAGCTACACCGATCCGACCCACGGGCCGTTGAAGCCGAAGGCGCAGCGTTGGCTGGATGCCTATGAGGATACCTGTGCGGCGGCCCAGGAGCTGTCCCGCAAGATCCAGGTGATCACCGTAATGGACCAGGAAGTAGACAGTTTTGCGCTGTTTGACGCGCAACGACACCTTGGGCGGGTACACCTGCTGGTGCCGGCGAGTGCGGACCGGAAATTGAGCAAAAAAAAGAAGATGTTTCAGACGATGTCCGGCGGCAAAGCCGCTGGGCGGATCACGATTGAGGTTAAACGCCGGTCGGCGCGCCCGAAGGCGCGTGCCCGATGCCATCGCTTAGCCGCGGCCGAACTACGATACCGTTAGGTGACCCTGCTGGCAACCGGTTGGTTCCAGATGCGGATCCGGCGACACTATCTGCGGTGCTTATCAGAGAGATAGATCCGCCGAAGGAAGATGAAGCCATAGAATGGTACCTGCTGACCAGTCTCCCGGTGCGGTCGGTCAGCGACGCGGAGCAGGTATTGGATAATACCTGAAGCGGTGGCAAGTTGAGGACTTTTTCCGTGTGCTCAAGAGCGGTTGCAAGGTGGGAGGCAGTGCACATCGGTCCGCGCTGCGGCTGCAGCGGTCGCTGACCATCCACTTGGTGACTGCCTGGTGCCTGATGGTGCTGACGCTGTTGGGGCGGAGTGTGCCGGAGCTGGAGGCATCCGTTTTTTTGCCGAAGCGGAGCTTTGAGTCCTTACGGATTATGCCCGCAAAATGAAGATGCCGGAACCTAAAACCATTAAGGATGCGATATTGCTGGTAGGCGTACTCGGCAGTTATCAGAATAAGGGAAGGGCCCGCCTCCGCCCGGCCATCAATTCATGTGGATCGGAATGGAACGAATGTCTGCAGCCATACTGGACTATGAGATCGCTTTAAGTCAGAGCTGCCGCCATCCTGATTCGTGAATAAATCACGGATATTCTTGCGGAGTCCGCGCAACACGCGGGCCGACTGCATTTCGGGGGCGCAGCCACGAATTCCCGTTTGGGCTTGTCAGAACTCCAAGACTTCGTCTGAACCGCTTCCAGATCCGCTTTACTTTTCGGTGGTTACTCGCTGACCATGCCCACCCTGGTGCACGACTGCGTCATGCCTCCGCAGACTCCAACCTCTCACTTGAGTGCCGAACTGAACCCTATCAGTCTGGCCCCGAGAATTAGCAGCATCCGCCAGAATTGCGGCCCGAACCGTTCAGCAACATCACAATTGCAGTAAATTCAGGGTAATGAGACTTATGCTGCGGCTCTTCGGAATCGGATGTGTGATGGCGGGGGTGCTCGTCCTGGGTGCCGGGCTGTTCTGGTTTTATGACTACCGATCCACACTCGTGGCCCCCCGGGACGCTCGGGTGCCGGCGCTATCCGACCGGGCCTATGTACATGCCGGGGCCAACGGGGCCCTGGTGGTGGAGGCGACCGGTTTTCATGATGCCATCCGCAGTCTCGGGTTCGCGCACGCGCTCAATCACGCGTGGACGATGGCGATCTGGCGGCAGGCCGCTACCGGTCAGCTGTCCCGGTGGCTGGGAGGACCTGCCCTTTCCGCGGACCGGCTGACCCGTCAGCTGGGCTTGGCTGACCTGGCCCGAACGGCAGCAAACGGCCTTTCGGTTGAAGACCGCCGCTTTCTGGATGCCTATACGGAAGGGGTCAATGCGGTATGGCCCTTAGCCATCAGCAAGGACGAATTCCTGATCCTGGGTGTGGAGCCCGCTGCCTGGGAGCCGTGGCATGTGTTGTCCATTGAACGGCTGCTGGCCTGGCTGAGCGAACCCGCACTCACCAGTTGCCTGCCGGACTCGGACTTGTGCCTGGGCGACCAGGCCCTCCGCAGAATCCTGCATCTGCACGGCTTTGAATACTCTGTGGCCTGGCAAAGAACGGGCGGCAATCGTTCAGTCCTTTACCAGCGCCATGTTACCGGTGCCTATGCGCGGCCAGTGTACCAGGAAATCACGCTGCGGATCGCAGGCTGGCAACCCATTCGGGGGGCATCCATAATCGGGACACCGTTTTTTCCCGCCGCGTTTTCGGATTCCAGTGCATGGGCCCTCCTGCTGAGCTCTCCACGAATACTGGGCGCAGCTGTCGACGCAGACCTGCAGTCCGCGCGCATTACCACAGCCGACGCGAATGAACATCTGACGACATTCCGGCGCGCTCAAGGACGACTCTCCATCGGCCGTTCCGGCCGGGCCCTGATATGGTCCGGCCTGCTGCCCGATACGGATATCGGTGCCTGGCGAGCCCTGCTTCAACGCCGCCCGGCCAGCTTTACGCTCCTGCGGGGCGATGGCATCCATGCAGATGCACGGCAGCAGATCACCGTTTCCGGTCAGCCCTTAGTGCAGCATCAGCATGAACAGGGGGTACTGATCGGCAACAGTGCGGATGCGGAGGCCGTGGCCGCATTTATTGACAGCCGGATTGATTCCATCCCACAGATTGAAATCTGGACTCGGGACCTGCAGAGCCGGTGGAGCGCAACCGCCCTTTCGTCACGGCTGAGGACCGTAGAACCTGCACCCTCAATAGCCACGGCCCTTAACTACCTTGAGAACTGGGATTACGAGTATCAGAGCTACAGTATCGGGGCTACCATTTTTTCCGAATGGATGCGCAGCCACTCGCCGGATACCGCCGAAGCGCTTACGATGGCGATAACGCGCCTTACCCATCGGCTCGGACCTGATCAGTCACAATGGCGCTGGGATCGGCTGCATACCGAGCGACGGTACTTTGTCCTGCCCCAATCCCTGCAGGTAGACCATTTTGCCCCGTTAACCTGGCCGGGAAGAGGGCATAGTACAACCCTAATCTGGGGAGGTGAAAATGTAGATGGTGAACCGGTGCCTCCCGCTTCATGGGAGATGTGGATGGACCTCATGCCATCCGCCCCGGTCTATGTGCGCAGGCGACAAATTGATTTGTCCGTCCCGCTGGGACGATCCATCGCCGAAGCGGCGACTCCGATCATTATTGGTTTGCCGACTGCCACACGACGCTCAACTGTTCTGCATCCATGAGCCAGCAACCTGTCCTGATTGCCGGGCTGGATGCGGGCGGCACCAGCACAAGACTCTGCGCACGAACACTGTCGCACGAACCCGACCTGCTCCTGATGGGCCCGGCAGCCAACGCTAGGCATCACGGCGTGAAACATGCCGTGGAAGTAATAGCCGACCTCGTCAGGCAGGCCCGGACAAAGCGGCCGCATGCGACGCTGCGGGCGCTGTTCGCCGGCGTGGCCGGTGCAGGTCAGCCCGCAGTCAAGGCTGCTCTGGAGTCCGGTCTCCGCGAAAAGCTTGACTCCTGCCGAATCAATGTAACCCACGATGGGATCATTGCGCTGGAGGGTGCCCTGGAGGGAAAGTGTGGGCTGCTCATCGCAGCGGGGACCGGCAGCGGAGTCTTTGCCCGCACTTCTGATGGCAACACGGTACAGACTGGCGGCTGGGGCGCAGCCCTTGGCGATGAAGGCAGCGGATACGCGATCGGACGGGAGGGACTGGCAGCCGCAGCGCACGCTGTTGATGGCGGCCCCGCTACAGAGCTGTCCGCCCTGCTTAAGCATCGATTCCGCCTGTGCTCCCGCCAGGACATTCTGGCCCATGTGTATGATCAGGGTGCGCCGCTGCAGCAGATCGCACCGCTCGTTCTTAAGGCGGCCGATAGGCAGGATGCCATTGCCATCGCCATTGTGGAGTCGCAGACCCGGGCGCTGGTGCGGCAGGCCTCATGGCTGCTGAAGCAGCATCCGACACTGTGGCCCCGCTACACGGTCTGGGGCGGGCTTGCTCAGTCCGAGTATTATGTGACTATCCTTCGGACCCACATGCGCCGCATCTGGCCTGCGGCCGGCTGGTGCGCACCGGTGCACAACGCACTGGAAGGTGCCGTAAGGCTGGCCCTCAGAAGTCTCAGCGATTCAGCCGCTGGCTAATCAGCACCTCCACTACACCGGGATCCGCCAGCGTAGAGGTGTCCCCGAGGCGATTAAAGTCGTTTTCGGCAATCTTGCGCAGAATTCTCCGCATAATCTTGCCGGAACGCGTCTTGGGCAGAGCTGCGGCAAACTGCAGAAAATCGGGCTTGGCGATGGGACCAATCTCCCTGCGTACATGAAGGATCAATTCGCGGCACAGCGCTTCACCGGTGCTGACACCGGACCTCACGGTGACATAGGCATAGATTCCCTGTCCCTTGATCGCATGGGGATACCCCACTACGGCCGCCTCTGCCACATCGGCATGGGCCACGAGGGCACTTTCAATTTCTGCGGTGCCCATGCGGTGACCAGATACGTTGAGTACATCATCCACCCGCCCGGTAATCCAGTAATACCCGTCCGCATCCCGCCGACATCCGTCTCCGGTAAAATATCTGCCCTCAAATGTGGTGAAGTAGGTCTGCACAAAGCGGTCGTGATCCCGGTACACAGTTCTCGCCTGCCCCGGCCAGGACTCCCGTATAACCAGTAAACCCTGAGCTTCTCCATGGAGGACCTCTCCGTGCTCATCAAGAATTTCCGGCTGGATCCCGAAAAACGGCAGCGTGGCTGAGCCCGGCTTGGCGGGCGTGGCCCCGGGCAGCGGTGTGATCATGATGCCGCCGGTTTCAGTCTGCCACCAGGTGTCAACAATCGGACACTGCGATCTGCCGACGACCTCATGGTACCAGCGCCAGGCTTCCGGATTGATTGGCTCACCCACTGTTCCCAGCAGACGCAGCGATGACCGGTCCGTCCGGGTTACAAATTCATCGCCCCGGCTCATCAGCGCCCGGATTGCGGTAGGCGCGGTATAGAACTGCGTCACGCCATGCCGGTCGACCTCCTGCCAGAAACGCGAGGCATCCGGGTAGGTAGGCGTACCTTCAAAAAACACCTGCGTGGCCCCGTTCAGCAGCGGACCGTACACGATGTAGGAATGCCCGGTAATCCAGCCCACATCTGCGGTACACCAGAATATATCGCCGGCTCTATAGTCAAACACCAGTTCGTGGGTCAGCGAGGCATACACCAGATACCCGCCGGTCGTGTGCAACACCCCTTTGGGTTTGCCGGTTGACCCGGATGTGTAGAGGACAAACAACGGATCTTCCGCCTCCATGGGCTCGGCAGGACAATCGGCATGTGCGCCCTCCATGGCCTCATGATACCATACGTCGCGGCCTTCGACCCAATTGATCTCGGCCCCGGTGCGCCTGACCACCAGCACCGTGCTGACATCCGGGCACCCAGCCACCGCCTGATCGGTATTGACCTTCAGGGGAACACGCCGTCCGCCGCGAATCCCCTCATCCGCTGTGATAACAAAGGTTGAATCGCAGTCCAGAATGCGGTCGGCCAGTGCAGCGGGTGAAAATCCGGCGAATACCACCGAATGAACGGCCCCAATACGGCTGCAGGCCAGCATGGCTACCGCCGCCTCCGGAATCATGGGCATATAGACGGTGACCCGATCTCCCCGCTGAACGCCCAGCGACTTGAGCACATTGCCGAGTTGGCAGACCTCATGGTGCAACCGACGGTAGGTGAGGTGATAAGGTGCCTCACCGGGGTCATCAGGTACGCAGATCAGGGCGGTCCGATCACCGTGTTCCTCCAAATGGCGGTCCAGACAGTTGTACGACGCATTGGTGACCCCGCCATCAAACCACCGGATACTCACACTGTCCGACGCGTAGGAGATATCTCTGACGTGGGTAAACGGCCGGAACCAGTCCAACCGGGCCCGAGCCTGCCGATCCCAGTATTCATCCGGTGCCTCCACCGACTGCCGGTACTGACGCTGATAGTGCTCCAGTGAACGAACATGGGCCTGCCGGGCAAAGCCTTCCGGCGGCGGGTACACTTTGCCATGGCTGGAATAGGCATCGGTCAGCCGCGGCGCGAGTTGCTGGGCCATGAGGCGTAGGTCAGTTTGGATGAGTAATATATTCAGATTGGCCGCAGACTGGGATCCTCAGGTCAGTTTCGTGAGCCTGGCGTACCTGAGCACCAGAGTCTTCTCTCCCGATTTGTCAAACTTCACCGTAGCCTGCGGCCCGTAGCTGGTCTCTGCCATCCTGACCACCGTGCCGGATCCATGTATGCTATGGCGCACGCGGTCTCCCGCGCGGAACAGCTCCGCGGTGGCCACGCGCTGCGTCTGCCGTGCCGCGGGCATTGGCTTTTGCCTGATGGCTGCACGCCGGCCCGCAGGAATGTCCGTGCGCGGCCGCCGGACCTGATGGCGCGGCCGATACGGGCCGGAGGAATGCAGATCCACCAGTGTTGCATCGAGCTCACCGAAGAAGCGGCTCGGATCACCCCAACGCACGCCACCCGCATAAAATCGGCGGTGTGCCCATAGGAGGTACAGCCGTGACTTAGCACGGGTCACGGCCACATAGAACAGACGCCGTTCCTCCTCACAAGCATCCGAATCGGCCGCATCCAGGTAAGCGGCCGCCCGAGTGACCCTGCCGACATCCTGATTAAGGCGGACGGCATCCGCGTGCTGCAGGATCTCCTTGATACTGTCAGCGGTCGCACCGGCCAGCGCGTCTTTGAGCAGGCGCAGGTGTTTCTTCCGCCCCGCTCCCAGGTCATCCAACAGGGCGTTTACGGCAGCCCAAGGCCCGTCCTGTGCCAACCTCCGGGCCGCGGCCTGCACCGACGCTGCCTTCGACCTGGCGGCATGGGAAGGATCCGCCAGCCAAGCAATGGCCTCAAGGGCCCGTCGGACATCGGTATGCTCAAAGTCCACTTCACCCGGCTGCAGTCGTGTGGTAGCGATTTTGTCCGAAGCGGACCCCGAACGCGGTGCCTGGACGGCTTCGCCAAAGGTCACCGGGAATAACCCCTTCTCCAGCCCGCAGATGAAAACCACCTCAAACTCCAATCCCTTGGAAGCGTGCGCTGTCATCAGCGTCACGGAATCTGCCCGACCATCGGATTCGTCTTCACTGGTGGCGAGCTGTGCCTGCTGAAGAAAGCTGCTAAGGGTGCCTTCCTGCTCGGATACATGCTGTTCAATGGCACCCAACAGTTCCTGCAGATTTTCGATTCGACTTTCGGCAGCTACGGTGACATCGGCGAGGGTTTCTTCCCACAGTCCAGACTCCCTGAGCAGTGATTCGACGACGCGGACCGTACTGTCCTGCTGCGTAAGGCGTTCCGCATGATGATCCAGCAGTGCACAGAATTTAACCAGCTCCCGGCGCGCTTTGACTGACCGGATGCCGATTTCATCCACATGGAACAGTGCGTAGGGCAATCCTTCTTCAAAGCGTCGTGCAAAATCCAGAACAGCCTGCCGGGACACCGCGCCGACACCGCGCTTGGGAATACTGATTGCGCGTATAAAGGACTCCACATCACGTGGATTCACCAGCAGACGCAAATAGGCGCAGGCATCCTTTATTTCCTTGCGCTGATAAAACGAGAGGCTCCCGTATACCCGGTATTGGATCCCGGCTTTTCGCAGTGCATCTTCAAACTGCCGGCTGAGCCGGTTCGTGCGGTACAAAATGGCAAAGTCCCTGCGCCTGTACCCGTGGGCGAGCATATGGTCCTGGATCAGGTCGACTACTTTGTCAGCCTCCGCTTCCCCGCTGTTCGCCCTGATGACCGGAATGCGACTGCCCTTCTTGTTGCTGGTCCATAGCGTCTTGTCAATCCTTCCGACATTGTGCCGGATCACCGAATCCGCGAGCTTGAGGATGTTCTGGGTTGACCGGTAATTCTGCTCAAGCCGAACGATTTTCGCCTTGGGAAAGTCTTGGTTGAACAGCAGGATGTTGCGGATTTCAGCGCCCCGGAAGGCATAAATGCTCTGGCAGTCATCCCCGACCACACAGATATTGCCATGGTTCCGGGCGATCATCTGGGCCAGTCGGTACTGCAGCGTATTGGTATCCTGGAATTCATCTATCAGCAGATGCGTCCATCGGTTCTGGCAGCTCTCCAGCACATCTTCATGCTGCCGCAGCATGCGGTAGGTCTTCAGCAGCAGATCGTCAAAATCCATAGCGTTGGCCTCACGGAGTGCCTTGTCATACGGCCCCATCAAATCGGCCGCCACCTTCTGGATATCTGACCTTAGCTCAATCTGATCCTCCTTGAGCATCCTGTTTTTGGCCCAGGAAATGAACCCGCGAACCGGACGCGGTTTGACGCTGGTGATTCCCCCCTGCTTCATCAGCCGCTTGACCACCTGCTCAGAATCCTGCTGGTCGTAAATGGAGAAATCGCTCGTAAACCCGATGCGCTCGGCGTACATGCGGATGATGCGCGCGAACATGGAGTGAAAAGTGCCCATCCACAACCGATTGCGGCCCGCCGTAAACTGCGTTGAGTAGCCTGCGGTATGCAGCAGAGCTTCCGCACGTTCCTGCATTTCACGGGCTGCCTTGTTGGTGAACGTCATCGCCAGAATCTGATGGGGCCGGGCGTGGCCATCCGCAAGCAGCCACGCAACGCGGGCGACCAGCACACGCGTCTTGCCCGAGCCGGGACCGGCCACGACCAACAGCGGTCCGTTTACCGACAGTACAGCCTCACGCTGCTTATCGTTGAGGTCCTTGAGAATGTGCTCCGCATTATTCATCAGCGCCGCAACCAGTTCACCGCGTGGAAAATAGGCCATTTGACCCATTCAGCCACGCCCGTACTACGGCCCTATGGACCGGGGGCTGTTTCGGTTTGAACAAGAATCCGTCTGCAGCGGCATCACTGCCGGATTTAACGTGGCGCGCGTGCACGAAACACTTTCAGAGCGAACCAAATGGGTCCTGCGCATTAAACGGGTACGTCAGGCCACCGACACTATGGACCACATGACGGCCCTTTTGAGGGGCCTGATCGGAATTGCCGCCGTGCTGGGTATCGCCCTGCTGTTTTCCGAGAACCGCCGGAAAACCAACTGGCGCATGGTCGGCTGGGGACTCCTAATTCAGGTGGTACTGGCCGTGCTGATCCTCAAGGGGGAGGCAATTGGAGATGTATTTCCGCCCTTAGCCTGGCCCAAAGCCATCTTTGCATGGCTCAGTTCTCTAATTGTGCTGGTGCTGAGGTTTTCCACTGAAGGGGCACACTTTATTCTGGGCGACATTGCGCTGCCCCCGGAAGGCCCGATGGAGCCGGGCACGCCCCTGGCGGTCGGCCAGAGCTGGGGCAGTGCCATTGCCTTCCAGGTCCTGACGACCATAATATTCTTCGGCACGTTGATGGCCGTCCTGTATCACCTCGGCATCATGCCGCGCATTGTCAGGCTGATGGCCCGCGGGGTTACCCGGCTGCTCGGGGTCAGCGGGGCGGAATCACTGACGGTCACATCCAACATTTTTCTCGGACAGACCGAAGCTCCCCTGGTGATCCGGCCCTATCTGGAAAAACTGACGCGCTCAGAACTGATGGCCGTTATGTCCGGGGGCATGGCCACCATTGCCGGAGGTGTGATGGCGGCCTACATTGTCATTCTGGCTGGCCCGGTCGCAGCCATGGAGGGCATCACCATTGAAGCCGCGCAGCTGCTGTTTGCTGAACATCTGTTGGGGGCCAGCTTCATGGCTGCTCCGGCGGCGCTGGTACTGGCGAAAGTCCTGATTCCCGAAACCGGGCATCCCGAAACATTGGGGACCGTTGACCTCGCAGTGCCCACAACCACCCGGAACACGATTGATGCCGCCGCTACCGGAGCCATTGATGGTGTCCGGCTGGTCATCAATATTTCGGCTATTCTACTGGCCTTTATCGCAATGATTGCTATGGTGGACTATATGTTGGACTGGGGGGCGGGCCTTTTGGGCCATGATCTGTCGCTGAGTGTGATGCTGGGATGGTTGTTCGCCCCCATCGCGTGGCTCATCGGCGTGCCGGCCCAGGATGTTACCCATTTCGGTTCGCTGCTGGGTATCAAGGTGGTTGCCAATGAATTTGTAGCCTACCTCCAGATGGGCGAGTTGATGAGCGCCGAAGAGCTGTCCCCGAAGACCGTAGTCATGGCCGCCTTTGCCCTGTGCGGCTTTGCCAATTTTTCTTCCATTGCCATCCAGATCGGCGGCATCGCTCCACTCGCGCCCGGGTATAAGGCGCTGGTGGCTGAGCTGGGACTCAAAGCCGTACTGGCCGGGACGCTGGCCAACCTGATGACCGCGACCATTGCTGGCATTCTGGCTGCGTGAGGGGTTTTTCTGAAAGGATGATTCGTTAAGTCCTGAATTTCCCGTGTATTAATAGTAACCAGTAATTTGGTGCAGATTGACGGAAACAAACCGGCGCTGGATGATGACGCGTTTGCAGAGTGGAGCAGGCGTCTTGCAGGCCCAAGAGCGGATGCCCACCGGGCATTCAAGGAGGTTTTTGACGTGATGCATGTAGCCCTGATCAGCTTCTCGTGGCGGCGCTACACCAAGAGCCAGGTAATGTCACAGGACATCGTGCAGAACGCGATGCTGAAATTGTGGGAGATCCGCAAGACACTTGACCCCAAGCGCTCGCTCAAGTCGCTGCTCTACACAATGGTCAGGAATCTGTCGCTGAATGCAATTCGTGACCGCCACCCCGCCCAGGAGCTCAACCCTGAATTCATGGAGGACCGTGTAACCCAGGGACCGGACGACGAGCTTGACTACCGGATGCGCAAGCAGCTGCTCTATCAGTACATCTCGGAATTGCCACAGCGTCGTCAGGAGGCGTTCACGCTAAGCCGCTTTGAGGGGCTGACGCACGAGGAAATCGCTGGCATTATGGGCCTGACCGCCCGGACGGTAAACACGCATATTACGCTTGCCCTGCGAGACCTCCGCGCTCGCATGGCAAGCCTTTAACCCTATTGCCCATGAAACACCGTGGCTACAATCAAATTCACCCTGAGGCGCTGGCAGACCTGAGTGGGCCTGAGGCACAGGAGTACGAGAGGATCTGGGATATGGCGGCCGGATATTACGGCGCTGAACCCGATGAGTCCGAATACAGGGCTATGGGGGCCGAAATCTGGGAGACGGTTGCGTCGGCTACGCGACCGCGTATTCGTCGTGTCTTTTTCTCACCGCGGTACTACCTGCTGGCGGCCTGCTTTGCCATCCTGATGGCGGTCAGCATTACGCTGCTCAACCGCAGCATCTCCATTGAAGCCCCGCTGGGGCCCGGCTTGACCTCGGAGGTGTTGCCTGATGGCTCCATTCTGGCGGTCAACAGCGGCAGTGAAGTGCGATACAGCCGGAAGTTCGGCGACAGCCATCGCGACCTGATTCTGACACGCGGCGAGATCTTTTTTGATGTGACCGAAGATGATGTACCCTTCCGTGTACATACCGGCAATATGGTTGTCGAAGTCCATGGCACCTCTTTCAACGTCCGGTACTGGCCGGATGAGATTGATCCCTCCACCCAGGTAGCGGTAACCTCCGGCATTGTATCGGTACTGCCCAAATCGGCACCGGAAAACGTACGGGAGCTGCGGGCCGGCGAGTCGGCAAGCCTGCGACGCGGACACAACCTGCTGGAGATAACCTCTGCCAGCCCCCAGGCGGAGCCCGAAAAGCCTTCCTGGATGCAGGGCCATTTCAAATACACGAACATAGCACTGGGCGATGTGATGGCGGAGGTAGAACGACGATTTGCAGTTACGATTGATATTGAGGACGATTCAGGAGATCTCAGACGGCTGCCCAAAGGCATTCTGAAGGAGTCTCCAGCGAGCGCGGAAGAAATCATAGCCGACGTTTGTGCGTATACCTGCAATTACCGTCGCCCGGCTGCCGGTCGGTTCGTGCTGACTCCGCATTAGCAGAACGACCCTGGCAGATTCGGGAGGTCCAATCCCCTACTGCCTGAATGGATTTGTGGCGCCCCGTCAATTGCTGCCCATATTGACTGCTGCGCTTGTTGCGCATGCGTTCCAGACCGGTGCCGCCCGCGCACAATCCGGGGAACAACTCCCCTTGCTGGATGCTATTGAACAGTTCCAGTCCGCCTGGCGCGTAGATTTGTCCTACGCATCCAGCGATCTGCTGGATGTTTTCACCTACTGGGCCGGACCGGAGGCGCAAACGGCAGTGCAGGATCTTGAAGCACTCCTTCGGGGCACCGGCATCACCTACACCCAACTGGAATCCGGCACGTACCTGCTCCGGCCGCTTCGCGGTGACGAAAAAGCCAGCCTGACGGGGATCGTTACCAGCGAAGAAACCGGCGAGGCCTTGAGCCGGGTTCATGTATTCGCACTCGGAAGCGACCCACCCCTCGGGACCACTACCGACAGCACCGGGCGCTATCTGCTGGGCGGGCTTGACCCGGATTCCGCGCGCATCGTGTTCAGTCACATCGGGTACGAAACACATATTGCTAATGTCCTCCTTGAGGCCCGTTACACATCCGCCTTGAGTCTGCGGATGCGTGAGTGGATTCTGACCGAATTGGATCCGGTCGTGATTGTTTCGGATGCCATTCGGGACCTGCCCCCCAGACTGGCCCTCCTGCGCGTGGACACACGCACGACTGAGAGTCTGAGTCGGATAGCAGGCCTGGGCACCTCCGATCTGATTCACAATCTCGATGAGGTATCGGGCATTGTGGTGGACCAGAGTAATTCAGCCGTGTATATTCAGGGCAGTGGGCTGGGCGAGCATCATTTTCTCCTGGATGGCAATCCCGTGCTGGAGCCGGTCCATCTGGGACTCGTCGGAGCCTTCAATTCCTTTGCCATCAGCCATCTGACGGTACGTAAAGCTGGCTTTGATGCCAGCCAGGGCAGTTTTCTGGCGGGGGTCATCCAAGCTGAACATGCCGTGGCACGCACCGACAGTATGCCGCCCATTGAGGTGCAGCTGGACCCCTTGAGTTTCAATACCCGGCTGCTGAGTCGGCTGAGTCTCGGCCGCGCTCATGTCAGCCTCATGGGGGCATTCCGCACCAGCACCTGGGATTCCCGATGGAGCGATATCCGATCTTCCAGCGTCGATCGCCTGCTGCTGTCCTGGAATACGCCCGATCTGTTCCTGCTGCGGGCCAGTCTCTATCCGCTCAAGCGGGTATTTCCCCACACCTACAATGCTTATGTCGGTCGGCTGGCTGACGTGCCGCCTCCGGCGATTCCGGATATTGGATTCAACGACCTGCATGTGGCCGGTGAAGTCAGTCTGGATCGGGGGAGCATATTCAGGTTCTCCTGGTATCGCGGCAGCAACTACATGCAGGGTCGATTCCCGGTTGCCGACCAGGCCATTGTGGACAGCCTGATTACCACACCGCCGGAGCGGCATGACTGGGTCAATGAAAACGCCCGTATTGCCTGGAGCTACCCCCTAACTCCACGCACCACGCTTACCGGCACCTGGCGACGGGCCCTGTATGATCTGAAGCACTTCTACGGCGGCCTGGACCGGCAGAACAGCGTGACCGCCGCATTCAATATCGTACGCTACGATGTTATCCCGACCTTTGACGAGAATCAGATCAGGGACAACACCCTGGGCCTCAACCTGACGCATGAGTATGCGCTGGGATCGACGGATGTGGGATTGGAGCGCAAGTACGCCCCGCATCGGTTTGCCGTGCTGCATGTGTTTCCGCGGGTCCTGGAGCACGAGCGCAGGTCGGTGCATACGATCGGTACGGTACAGAACAGGTTGCGCCCCCTGCCCTGGCTTGAGCTGACCGGCGGCTTTCGCTTTACATGGCTGCACTCGCAACACAAACTCTACTCGGAACCCCGGTTCGCCGCGCAGCTGGAAACCCCCTATCGGGGTGGGTACGGGGCCACCCTACGCCTCAGTACCGGGCGGTACCGCCAGTTCATGAATCAGTTTGAGATCGGTACCATCAGCCCCAGCACCATCGTGCCGTCCACGCGGCTCTGGCTGCCGGTTGACGAAACGCTCCAGGCTCCCACCGCCGTGCACTACAGCTTTGACTTTTCCGCACAGCTGTGGACCTACTGGGCCCTCCGCGTGGAATACTACTACAAGGATCAGCAGCGCCTCTATCGGATCGATTACCCGCGGCTCTGGCGGCAGGACCCGACCTCGGTCGCTATCAGCACGATCAGCGAATTTGTATCTCTCTCGCACGGTCAGGCGTACGGAACATCGATGGATTTCGGAACGGAAACACAGCGGATCGGATTCGGTGTCCGTTATGAATACAGCGTGTCCGAACGGGAGTATGCCTTTCGCAACGGAGTCCGCCGGATGGTAACGGTGCCGTGGAATGTGCCGCGCCAGGTCCAGATCAGGTTCCGGGCCAATCCGATCCGGCCGCTGGAGTTATCCGCGCAATGGCGCAGCAACCTGGGCCGCAAATGGGCCTATCGGAGGGCCTACTACGATCTTCTGGGCACCGACGTATCCCAGGGTCTGACTTTTGATGCCTTTGACTTCAGAGACCCTACGGCACCGGGGCATGACCTCGATGACTTCCGGCAGCTGGACCTGGGCGTAGCCGCAACGGTCGGCCTCCGCAACGGAGCCCGTGTGCAGTTCCGCTTTGATCTGCTGAATGCCCTGAATCGGGCCAACCCTGCCTATCTCTACCTCAGAGAACCCTCGGCCATTGAAGATGCTGACCGGCAGCTGGTATCAGAAGCCCGGTACCTGCTGGAGCGCACGCATTCCTTTTCGATGCGTCTGAGCTGGTAGCGTCAGTCCAGGCGCACCACATAGCTCCAGCGGTCCTTCATCGCCACCACACGAATGCTGCTGCCGGCGGAAATAAATTCGCCCCGGGTAACGACTTCCACGCGTTCGCCATCAATTTCCACATGACCCGATGGGCGCAGGGAGGTGACGGCGACCCCCCGCTTGCCCAGAAACTGCTTCCGCTGCTCCGTGCGTTCCTGCTGCGGATCATCGGCCAGCGTGGTGGCCAGTATAAAGCGTTCCCACGCCCCGGACTTCCAAAGCATGTAGAAGATGGAGGCCCCACCTATCAGCGAACCGACCAACGCCACCGATCCGCCCACCGGGCTGATCTCGGTGTACATGTAGCCGATGGCGAAGACGATCAGCAGGAAACCCAGTACACCGACCACATTGAACCCCGGAATCAAATACACCTCCAGGATAATCAGCAGGAAGCCTGCGGTGATAAACAGCACCGGAATCAGAATATCCACGGCTCACCCCGTATGTCTGCGTACTTCCACCCGTGCGCCCTGGACGCTTACGACGCGCACCGTTTCTCCCGCATCAATGTACTCACCGGAGGTGAGCACATCCACACGCTGATCTCCAATCTGCATGACACCGGAGGGTCTCAGCGGTGTCAGTGCGGGCCCGGTCCGTCCGACGTATTCAGTGTGGGAGGCTGCCGATGTGTAGCCTTCCATACTCCCCAGCTCCGGCGACAGCACCAGCGCACTGATCCGTGCCGCCTGCGGCAGCATCCGTGCGGACACCACAGCTGAGGCGACCAGCAGCACCAGCGTAACAGCCAGGGTGTACAGGCCGGGCAGGAAGGACGACGGGGGCGGGAAGGAAAAGCCCACATTGCCCACCAGTGAGGCCACAAGCGCAAACAGCACCAGACCGATCCCGGAGATCCCCGCAATCCCGAATCCGGGCATCATAATCTCCACCACAATCAGTCCCACTCCAAGTACGAAGATCAGGATCTCCCAGACCTCTACCAGGCCCAACAGGTAGTGCGGCGCAAAAAACAGGGTAATGCCGACCAGCGCTACGATTCCGGGAAAGCCGACACCGGGAGTCTGCAGTTCAAAATACAGCCCACCCAACATCATGAGCATCAGAAGCGACTGCAGGACCGGGGATCCCAGAAAGCGCAGCACGCGTTCGGCAGAGGTTTCGCTGTGGGCCACCAGGGCGGTGTTTTCAAGCCCGTACGCTCCGATAACCTCATCGGTGGACTCCAGAATCTCATCGGCGACACCCAGAGCCAGCGCTTCCGTCGCGCTCAGCGTGAGCACCTTCCCCTTCTCGGAAATCCCTGCTACTTCTATGGACGGATCCACCATGGACTCCGCAATAACCGGATCCCGTCCGTTGGCTTCCGCGGTCGCCCGCATCAGCCCGCGCATATAACTTTGATACTTATCCGGGGCGGCCTCTCCTCCCATCCCCTCCACCACGGTAGCCGCCCCGATCGAAGCACCCGGCACCATAACAATTCGGTCGGCCGCATAGGAAATCAGCGCCCCTGCCGAGGCCGCATTCTTGTCAATCAGAGCTACGGTGGGCATTGGCGCATCCAGCAGCTCCTTGCGAATCTTATCTGCGGCATCCACCAGGCCGCCAAACGTGTCAATCTCAAACACGGTCAGTGCCGCATCCCGCTCGGATGCCTCATTGATGGCCCGCCGGACATAACGGGCCAGCCCGTTATCAATCATGCCCGACATCGGCACGACAAACACCGGCCCATCAGCCGGCTCACCCACGAACTCCAGAGGCTTGGGGCTTCGCTCCTGCCCGAAAGCCATCGGCACCATGGAAACCAGCAGCAATGACAGAAGGCTACGCACGGGGATCACCACTTGTGACTCTGATTAACTGTACGCCAATTGACCCCGCCAGGATTCATCGGGACGCAGCGAAGCCACGGCGAACTGATACATAATATGCTTTCTTGAAAACTGAGGGTGGGCAAAATGGGACCGCATATAGCGGCGAAACTGGCGGTGGGTCCAAAAATTGACATGACCCGGGTCCTGACTGAATCGGATGGCGCGCGCAATGTCATTGAGCCACTTGAAATATGGCTCATTGGGTACCGAGATAACCACAGCATTGCGCGCGACGCGCTTGAGCTCGCCCATAGCCACTTCATGTTCGGGGATATGCTCCAGCACTTCACTGCAGACCACCGTGTCAAATGAACGGTCCGCGTACGGCAGCTCAAGCACGCTGCCGATCTTGAAATCAGCCGCATGCCCGAACCTTGACCTGGCATACGCTACCGCTTCCGCCGAATGGTCAATCCCCGTTATGCTGAGCTCCGGGTTGCGCCGGTTCAGGTAGTCGGCCACAAATCCTTCGCCGCAGCCGGCATCCAGCACCATCGCCGGATCGGTTTGGGCAACGAGCTTATAGATGACCTCAAGGACGTTCTGCAGGTGCCATCGGGCAATCCATCCCCGGCGCTCATGCTTCTGCCGGTTGGCCTCATTATACCGGGCCATCACTTCTGGATCACGACCGGTGTCCCCTCGCGCACAATCCCCCACAACCGGTCCATATCCTCATTGCGGACCGCAACGCAGCCCTGCGTCCAGTTGGTTGACAGACCGGTGCCATCGCCGTGGATTTCGATCATGCCTCCCAGGCGCGTGCCCATCGGCGGGGTCCTGTTTTGCCGCTCGGCATCCATGATCGCCTCAAATTCCTGCTCGGATATAAGCCCGGTGCGCAGACCCCGCGTGGCATCTTCGGCATTGGGATAATTCAGCAGGAAGGCACGGTAATACTGGCTACGCGGATTCTTGTGCACCACATAGAAGACACCCTCCGGGGTCCGCCAGTGATCGCGGTCAGCTTCGCTGCCGCGCCTGACCTTGTCGGAATAGACATTGTAGCCGAAATCCGCATTGAATTGCAACACCAGCTGCTGACCGCGGTAGAGGTAGAGCTGTTTTTTCCGCTTGGACACCAGGATCCACAAATTGGATATATCCTCGGTCCGGACATAGCCCCTCGCACCATCCTGAGTGTAGACCCGATACCGGTCGGGATAGGTGTTCATGACGACTACCGGCTCACGAAACTTGAGCCGGATATAGGGCTCAGTGCGCTCGGCATCGCGATACAGGGTGATACCTCGCCCGGCCACATAATGGAGATTGTCGGCCGTCATTCCGGGGGCCGAAGACCCGTTCTGCGCCCAGGTCGCAGGCGCAATCAGACACGCGGCAAGAATAATCAGCCGCATTCGGTGCCAATCGGTTTCAAAGGGTGAAGGCCCGGTTATGGAGAAGGATCCTTTAGCGAGCGCATCAGCGGCTCAATAAACTCGTCCGAAATGCCCATATGACTGAAACCGCCATCATGATAGAGGGTCTGCATGGTAACCATGCGCGTGAGGTCACTCAGCAGCGTCACCGCGTAATCGCCGCAGCTGGCCGCACTTGCATTTCCCAGCGGGGCCAGCCGGTCACCGAATTCAAACATCGCATCAAAGCCGCTGATGCCCTGCCCGGCCGTGGTTCGGGTCGGGCTTTGGGAGATGGCGTTGATTCTGATACCGTGTGCCCCCAGCCGGGCACCCCAAGTCCGCACAATACTCTCCAGCAGCGCCTTAGCATCCCCCATTTCCGAGTACTTGGAAAATGAACGCTGCGCCCCAATGTACGAGATCGTCAGAACGGATCCGCCGGTACGCAGGGCCTTGGCTTCCATGGCGTGATGCACTATGCGGTGCAGACTGATTGCGGAGACATCCAGCGTTTTGGCGTACCAGCTGTAATTGAGTTTTTCGTAGGCACGCCGCTTGCGCACATTGACCCCCATGGCGATGGCGTGCACGATAAAATCAATCTGTCCGTACTGCGCCTTGAGCTGGTCAAACAGTCCGGACAGATCCTCATCCCGGGTGGCATCGGCCCACAGGACGGGGCTGCCGGTGCGCTCCGCCAACTGATCCAGCGAGCCCAGGCGGCGGGCGACCGGGGCGTTGGACAGGGCAAACTCCGCCCCTTCTCTATGCGCGGCTTCCGCGATGGCCCAGGCAATACTGCTTTCGTTGAGCGCGCCGAAAATCACGCCTTTTTTGCCGGCCAGCAATCCGTTACGATCCATGGGATGGTTGGGTCAGGAACGCCCGTAAAATACGACCTTAGGCCTTAGTGAAAGCGCAGCGGCGGGGTCAGCAGCAGCATCTCCTCGTGAATCCAGCCGTTGGAGGCCACAATGTTTCCCGCATAGAGTACCTCCCTCTCCCCCTTCAGATTGGTCACCCGCCCTCCGGCTTCTTCAACCAGAAGGAGTCCGGCGGCAATGTCCCAGGGATTCAGTCCGGCTTCAAAAAACCCATCCGTCAGCCCCGAGGCCACATGAGCCAGGTCCACCGATGCCGCCCCGAATCGCCGGACCCCCTGTGCCTCAACAATAAACCGGTGCAATACCTCAACATATCGGCCCACCCGGTCGGGTTCCTTCACCGGAAATCCCGTCGTCACCACAGACTGGCTCAGCCGGGGATGCCGGCTCACCCGGATGGGTTCGCCGTTGCGGAAAGCCCCCTGCCCTCTAACTGCGACAAAGACCTCATCGCGACAGACTTCGTGCACCACGCCTACTTCCACCTGCCCTTTGCGCTGGAAGGCAATGCTGACCGCATACGGATAGAGGCCGCGTGTAAAATTGGTGGTCCCGTCGATGGGATCGACGATCCACCCCGACTCCGGGCGCGCTCTTGCCGCCTCCCCTTCTTCGGCCATGACCCCATATTCGGGAAAGTCACGCTCAAGAATTTGTATAATGCGCTGCTGGGCAGCTTCATCGATCTCGGTGACCAGGCTGCTGGGCGCTTTTTCGCGGGCGATGATGTTGCTTGAATGGGTGCGTATGTACCCGGCGGCATCCCTGGCCGCACGCAGGGCTGTACTGAGAAGCTGATCTGATAATTTCATTTGGATTGACCGGCAAATGATGTCTGTAACGCGCATCCTGGCACCTGTGTTGTGCCTGGCGGCCTGCTCCGGTTCGCTGGAACCGCCCGGTCCGGCCGCGCAGCAGGAGGCTATCGCTGTTGCAGGGATCATTGAGTCGCTGGATGTGCAGCTTTTTGAAGAGGCTTTCAGGGCAGGCCTGGCCCGACCCCATGTCCGCCATCAGAGGGTCCGGCGGCGGGATCAGCGCGGACTGCACCTGCAGCAGCAGATGATCCAACTTGGTACAGATGGCCTGCAGGTGGTGCTTCACAGCCGGGGCGACATGCCGGATGAGCCACCCGGAGATCTGGCACAGCTGCCGCGGAGTATCATGCCTGAGGAACCGGCCTTCCTGAGCGCAAGATTCAGGGACGAATTTGTGTTCCGGCAACTGCCCGATACGCTCTACTGGGGGCATCCTGTGCAGATCGTGGACGTAACTGCGCTCCCCGGCTCCCGCCAGGAGATCAGGGCGGTACGCTACACCATAGACCGTGCGACCGGCCAACTGGTGGATTATCAATTAACGCGCAAAAACACGCAGATGCTCTACAGCGAGCACAGCCGCTATCGGCTCTCGCTTCGACCTGGATCCGCCGATACGTGGCTACCCTATCAGGTGGACATTGAAGTGCTGATGCGACTGCCGCCGGCGCGGACCCGTAAGTTTACCCGAGAAATAACCTTTTCCGATTACGAAAGCTGACCTCATGCTCCCACTCGCCGGGGATGTAGCCGGGCAGCTGGATTCCTGCGCACTTGGCTGGCCTATAGAAGGGTGGGCTGAGTTGGATTCCACCAATACCCGGGCGCAGGCGTGGGCCGCCGACGGGGCCCCTCACGGTGCCGTGGTACTTGCGGAATTCCAGAAAAAGGGACGGGGGCAGCCGGGACACCGCTGGCTGGCTGCGGCCGGGCAGAATCTGCTCTTCAGTGTGATCCTGCGACCCGCGCTCGATCCCTCCTCTTTCGGGCTGGTGACCTTGGCCGGCAGCCTTGCGGTTGCAGAGACGTTAGCCCCGATGGTGGCCCCGTTGAGCGTGACCATCAAGTGGCCCAATGATGTCATGATCGAAGACCAAAAGTGCTGCGGCATCCTGTCGGAATCCGCAGTTGGCCCCGGCACACTGGTGGTAGTCGGCATTGGACTCAATGTTAATCAGTCGGTGTTTCCAGAGGAAATCGCCCGGCGAGCCACATCCGTACTTCTGGTCACAGGCCGCCCGGCCAACCGTGCCGGAATCATGGTCGGCATTCTGACAAGATTTGCGGCGTATCTGGAAATGACCGCCACACAGCCCGCAACGCTGATTGAGCACTGCACCAGTCGACTCTATCGGATCGGGCAGGACTGCCATGTGCGGCAAGGCCCGGATCAGTTCCTGCGGGGCCGCATACTGGGCCTATCAGCAACCGGAGCGCTCAGGCTTGACACCCACCAGAAAGTGATGACCGTTCACACGGGCAACCTCTCATAGAATGTGGCTTACGCTGGATATTGGAAACAGCGGTGTTAAGGCCGGGTTGTTTGATGGTCCCCGCCTGGTAAGTCATCAGGCGTGGCCGGTTGAGGCTCCTTTTGAATCCGACCTGTTGCCGTGGTTCAGCCAGTACAGCATTGATCGCGCGGGCTTGTGCAGTGTGGGGCCGCGCAGGCCGCACAGCTGGCTCGGATGGGGGCGACGGATTCCCGTTCTGATACTCAGCCATACCCTCAGGCTGCCGTTGGAAATTGAATACACGCGCCCGGAGCTGCTGGGCACCGACAGGATTGCCGCGGCGGCGGGGGCCTGGGTTCAGTTTGGGCGGACGGCTCCGGTCGTGATTGTGGATGCAGGCACCACCGTAACGATAGATCTGGTCCATAACGGCGTATTTCTGGGGGGTACGATTGCACCTGGTCCGGCCCTGATGAGGAATGCCCTGTCCGATGGAACGGCATCACTGCCTTCGGTCGAACTTAAGGTACCCGCGGGGGCTTACGGCACCGATACCACTTCAGCTATTCAGCAGGGGGTGATGCTGGGATTCATTGATATGGTCACCGGTGCGATTCAGCGCGCCTCCGATGCGCTGCCTGCCCCGCCGGTGGTCGTCTGCACAGGCGGTCTGCACAAACTGCTGGTCGACCAGATTGCGGCCATAGACCATTTGATGCCCCATCTGGTGCTGCGCGGCATCCGGGAAATCATGCGGCTGAATCCTTGAGGCGGGCAGCGGCCGCGCCGGCGCAACCGGATCAGCCTTCGGCCATTAGTGCGGCAGCCTGATCGATAGCAGCTGCCACTTGGGACAACACCTCGGCCGCAATCACCACCTGCCGCTCGGCTTCCGCCCAGCTGCGTGCCTCCAGGGCCTCACGGATCCCCGGCAGGGTCTTGACCCCATACCCCGTCAAGAATCCCGGCGCATAGATGTGGTGTTTGAACCAGTCACGTCCCGGCAATCCGTCTTCGCGGGACATGGTGCGCTCCAAATTCAAGAGCACCTGATTGATAGCCGCTTTCCGGGATTCCGTCAGATGTTCGGCGCGGTCCGCCAGTTGGCGATCGTACGCCAGACTGCTGGCCTGCAATGCGGCCAGAGCATTCTTCAGCGGCGCAAAGTTTATGTGGGGGACCTCATCCTTGCGATCCGGCGCGATAAAGGTACGGGCTGGATCTTCAGCCAGCTCCCATGAGCGCGTATCCAGCAACCTGTTGTGCCGGAGAGTTTCCTGCCGGAGGGTAGGGACGAGCGCCTCCACTTCTTCCGCATAGAGGCGAACATTATCCGCAAAATTGGTCATGCGCAGTGGCAGCACATCCGCGTTAGCCATACGAAGCGACAATCGCCCGGCCACTTTGGCCAGGGCTATCCCGTACTCAAAACCCGGATCACCAAAACGCAAGTAGTAGTCAAAGGAGTCGTAGGACGAATGATAGTTGCCGCCGCCTCCCTCTCCGCCAAAGCCGATGTTCAACGAGGCGATGCCCAGATGCTGCAGAAACGGGGTGTAATCCGATCCGCTGCCCAAGGGGAACATTCTCAGATCCTCGCGACTGTCCGCTTCCGCATTCCCCTGTACCCTGCGTCGTGCCCGCTGGCGCGTGCCAACGGTGACTTGGGTCTGGGGATCCATGACGCTTTCAGCTACCTCATTGACCAGGCGCTCCAGCGTATGAGAGCCGCCGGCGCTTAGGAATCCGCGTGCGTTGCTGTCGGTATTTATATAGATGATGGCCTTCTGTCGCAGTTCCGCAGCTTTGTGCTCGGCCCACTCCGTGGATCCCAGCAGTCCCTGCTCCTCGGCATCCCAGCCCGCATAGATAAGCGTACGACGGGGTGAACGTCCCTGCTGCGCCAGCATCCCAATGGCCCGGGCCTCCTCCATCAATGCTACCATGCCACTGATCGGATCATGCGCCCCGAACACCCAGGCATCTCTGTGATTGCCGCGGATCACCCATTCATCCGGGTAATCCAACCCTTTCAGGGTGGCCATAACATTGTAAACCGGTGTCAGATTCCAATCAAAGGCCACCTTGAGCCGCACCCGCGCCGGTCCTGGGCCGACATGATAGGTCAGCGGCAGTGCGCCGCGCCAATCAGGCGGAGCTACCGGGCCTTCCAGAGACTCCAGCAGCGGTTTGGCATCCCCCCAGCCAATCGGCAGCACCGGAATACGCATGAGTGTCGGGGCTTCTTCGCGACTGAGGCGCTCGGCATCTCGGGTGGCCCCAACGCCCGGTGTCAACGGGTCCCCCGGAAACAGGGGCATGTCCATAATGGAGCCTCGCTGCGTACCAAACTCCCATCGGTACGGCCCTTTCGGGTAGGCATCCCCCTGCCAATAGCCATCATCTCTGGGATCAGAGTAGAGGATGCAGCCGATGGCTCCATGTAGGGCGGCAAGTTTCACCTTGATGCCCCGCCAGGAACCCCCATAGCGGACAATGACGATTTTGCCTTGTACATCTATGCCGCGCTGCCGGAGCACATCATAATCGCGGGGGAGACCCTGATTCACGTACACCAGCTCACCGGTCACATCGCCATCCGCGCTGTATGCGTTGTACGGGGGCAGCCGGTCGGTACGCAGGCTGCTGGTGGCATCCCCTTCCACCTCAGGCTCTATCAGTTTCGCCGTATAGGACCTTGGCGCCAGCAGCTCCAGATGACGTTCGCGCGGCGTGGGAAACAGCACATGATAGACGACCGTATCGGCCTCGTAGCCCCAGGAACGGAACAATTCCACCATGAACTCCGCATTAGCCTTAGCATGGGGAGACCCCACATGATGGGGTTTGGCGGTCATGCGCTGCATCCACACACGCAGATTGTCGGTGTTCAGCAGCTGATCAAAGTCCAATTCCAGTTCCAGTTGGGCGGCCGCACGTTCGGCAGTAAATCCAAGCAATTCTGATTGGCCGCCCTTGAATCCGAAAAGCCCGACAATGGTCAGACATATCAGCAGCAAAGTTGTCCAGGAGCTTTGCATCGTGCAGGGAAAGTGGTTGCCACAATATAGAGCATTTGGCCTCCAGCACACAGCTATGCGCCTGATTGGATCACTCGGCGGAGGTGAAGGCGGGAGCCAATGGAGTTGCGGGTTCGATTGGATTGGCAACCCACTGAGCGTGTATGCAGGACTGACCGTTCGGCGAAATCTTCTGCCACACGGCGGGTGCGTTAGCGGGCCGCGGCCCGCGCGACATATCGCTCAATCCTGTCCCGGTTCAGGTGCAGGCTTGAGAACTGTTTGTCGCACACATCGCTGAAGCGGGCCAGCACCTTGCGATTAATGGTTTCCTGATCCTCAAAGATGGCCAGTGATCGGAATGGGATGTCCCACTTTTCATACTGCAGCAGCGAAATAGTGGCATCACGAGTCTTCCCGTTGCTGCTTAGTCCAAATACCAGCAGCGGTCGCTCCGCGCCATTGATGCGGCAATCCGCAGTGTACTTGCCCTCGGGATCGTGCGGCCGGTGGCTCCATTCGAATTCCAGATGATCTTCACCAGCCACCTCGCAGAGTAGCGTCTTGAAGCCCTCCATGAAAGCAGACCGGACCCGTTCGCGAGACAGATAGGAAACGTTCGAAATCCGAAGCATCGCCTGAACCAGCGAATACAAGGCATCGCCAAACTGGTTCTCGCTGACCTCAACGAGCAGCTCCCCATCCCGATCTTCAACCTGAAACATGGACAGTGCGCTTGAGATGATCTTCTGGCGCGTGCCGCTGTGAAGATCCCTCTCGGTCAGATCATAGCTGAGCTGCATGTAGGTATGTGCTTCGTCAGTCAACACCCAGCCCCCTTCTTCGCTGCGCAGGGTTACCGCCAACAGATCACCATCGTCAAACATGAACGGCGTAAATACCCGGAACCGAGCCACGCCCTCCTGCTCTATCCGCACCTGCTGACAAACCTTGCGCTGAAAGTCTTCCGTGATGGCGGCTATATCCATGAGCCAATTATCACCAAACAGTCGTAGCTGTGGATCCTGCTGCATTGTGGCAGAGGGTTGCAGATGCCCATCGGCCATCAGGCACTTAATGGCCCCCTCGTAATCAGAAAATCAATCTGAAGCTCTTGCAAAACGCGTGAATCACGGGGTTTTGCCTATTTCACGTTTCG
>JAPPNA010000140.1 GCA_028873925.1 Bacteroidota bacterium
TTAGTGTGCCATGCCGGGAGCAAACTGAACACTACACAATCGTACAACGCCAAAACGCCCGTCAGTACGCTACTTACGGCCCGTATGAATGTCCGCACGATCCCCTAACCGCCGAAGTCAGGAATTCGTCCTTCTTCGCGCGATGGGCGGCATGGAGCGACAGGTTTCCTGACATGAACTATAGAGGTTCTCACGTATCCCAATAGCTTAGCTCTTCACCTCCCGACCCCGGCGACGCAAATCATCCTGCCCATGATTCAACGGCTGGCCATCTGACTGATGATTCCGAACCAAGCACGCTCAATATCTATGCCGGCGGCGTGTAGGCGGCATCCACCCAGGCTCGCTCGCGACCGCTCCTCAGGGCGGTCAAAATAAAGTGGACACCGCGGGCCCCATCCTGTACCGTGGGGAAATCCAGATCATGGACCGCAGGAATGTCACCACACAGACGGGCGGCAATCGTGCGCCCGGCATTCAGATAAATGTTGGCAAACGCCTCCAGGAACGCTTCCGGATGACCGCTGGGCAACCGGCTGCCGTGCTGCGCACTCGAGGACAGATAATCGTTGCCGCGCTTGTAGACCTGCTCCGGTCTGGACGCACTCCGATAATGGAGCCAGTTGGGGTGCTCTTGGAACCACTGCAGCGACCCCTCAGTCCCGTGGACACGGATATTGAGGTTGTTCTCCTCCCCGATGGATACCTGCGAGGCATGTAGCACGCCCCGCGCGCCGCCCCTGTAATGGACCAGAATGCTCACATCATCATCAATGGGCCGTCCCTCCACAAAGGTCGTCACATCCGCACACATGGATGCCAGTTCCAACCCGGTAACGTAACGGGCAAGATTCTCCGCGTGGGATCCGATGTCGCCCAACGCACCGGCACCGGCACGCTTGGGGTCGGTGCGCCAACTGGCCTGCTTCTGCCCTTCCCGCTCAATCGGCTTCGCCAGCCAGCCCTGCGGATACTCTACAATGATCTTGCGCACCGTACCTATTTTTCCATCAGCGACCATCGTGCGGGCCTGCTTTACCATGGGGTATCCGGTGTAATTATGGGTCAGCGCAAACACGCAGTCCTGACCAGCCACCAGATGGCATAATTCTTCCGCATCCGCCAAGGTGTTCGTCATGGGCTTGTCACACACCACATGAAACCCATGCTCCAGAAATACCTTAGCCACCGGAAAATGCATGTGATTCGGTGTCACGATGGACACAAAGTCAATCCCGTCCGGCCGCTGCGCCTCCGCAGCCGCCATTTCCGAAAAGGAGCCGTAAACGCGGTCGCTGCCTAACCCCAGTTCAGCTCCCTGCTCCCGGGATCGAGCCGCATCACTGGAAAACGCACCCGCCACCAGCTCCATCGTGCCGTCCAAGGCCGCCGCCATCCGGTGGACCGCCCCAATAAAGGCACCCGGCCCGCCGCCTACCATTCCGTATCGAAGTTTTCTGCCAAGAGGCATGGCTCTCAAAATGATCTAGAATTCCAAGGATTGGAGATGTGCGATGCTGGTTGCGATACTCTGCATCGGATCTTCGGGATGATCGTGCTCCACAAAATAATGCCTGAGTCCGGCGTGCTCGCTGTGCGCCAGAATGGACGCAAAGTCAATGTCGCCTTCTCCGACCGCCACCATCGCAGCATCGGGTCCCATGTCCTTAATATGGCACAGAGGGAATCTCCCGGGGGCCCGGGTGAACAGGTCCACCGAGCTCACCTGGGCCGCCTCCACCCAGAATAAATCCAGCTCCATCCAGACAAGCTCCGGGTCGGTTTCCGCCAGCAGCAGGTCGTAAGGGACGATACCATCGGTTTCCACGAATTCAAACTCATGGTTGTGGTAGGCAAACTGAAGGCCCGCCTCGCTGCACGCCACACCCACCTCATTGAAAAGCGCCGCGTGCTGACGATAATGCTCCAAGGTTCGCTCGTTGGCATCCAGATACGGACATACCACATACCGGTGGCCCATCGCCAGAAAGGTGTCAATGACACCGGCCAAGTCGCCGCGCAATGCCTCAATGCCGATGTGCCCCGCCGGTGCGGTCATGTCCAGCTCATCCAGCAGCGCCCGGATGTCTTCCGGATTGCGGTCATAATACCCGGCAAATTCCAGCTCCTGGTAGCCAAGACCGGCTACGGCTCGAATCGTGCCCTCAAAATCGTCCGCGAGAACACTCCGCACCGTGTACAGCTGAATGCCAATGCGCTCTATTCCCCACGGGGACGTGCGGTGACGGGTCTTGGGCCTCAGCGCCGCCGCTGCCGGCAGCCCGGCGGATAATTGAAGAAAAGTACGTCTGTTCATTTGTGAGATTGCTTAGGCCCAGGAGCGGCCGATTTCCTCGTACGGCACATCGCCGTTGTATTCACCCATGGGATTGACCCGCAGCTCCTGGGTGGCTCCAATTTCAGAGGTATAATACCCGAAAAGGGTGAATGACTTAATGGTGAAAAAGAAGGGCTCGTCCCCCTGCCGACCGGCCTCCTGCCACTGATGCGCCTCCTCTTCCATCTGCGTCAGCAGCTCCACCTGCAGCGCCTCGGTCAACTCATTAAAAGGCGCACCGCCTGCAGCCTCGGCCCGCCGCTGAACCTGCCGCAGTCCTTCCAGGAAGCGGGCAGTCTCCTCGGCTTCATACCAGTCCGTGAGCATCGCGTCGGCAAATTCGTGCACTCGGGCCGCCCGCGCTCCGGGCGTATCCGTCTCCGGAATGATCAGCTCCGCCAGCACCGCCACCAGTTCATCGCGGCCGTCCGTAAGGGTGCGCGCGGCAAAAGCCACCCCTTCCGGCGGCGCACTGCACCCGCCCAGGACCCCGGCGATAGTGGAGGCGGACAGGGTGCCGCCCAGCATCCACCCAATACGCTGCAATGCTTCCCGTCGGTCGATCATAGGTTCAATTTCCTGAGTTCGTCCACCGCAAAGTCCGCCGCACGGGCAGTCAGCGCCATATAGGTTATAGACGGATTCTGGCAGGCCGACGAAGTCATGCACGCCCCGTCGGTCACAAACACGTTCGGTGCGGCATGAATCTGATTGTGGCGGTTGAGTACGCTGGTGGCCGGATCGCGCCCCATGCGGGCGGTGCCCATTTCATGAATGCCAAGTCCGGGCTCAGCCCCCAGCCCGTTGTCTACGAAGTTATCGTAAAGCTCAAGGTCCACGGCTCCGGCGGCATCCAGCATTTCCATGGCGGCCTGCTGCATGTCGCGCCGCATCGTCAATTCATTGTCGGTCCATCTGCAGCTGATCCGCAGTGCGGGAATGCCCCATCTGTCGGTGACTTCATCATCCAGGGCCACATGGTTTTCATACACGGGGAGCGCCTCGCCAAAGGCCTCAAACTGCATCGTCCAAGGCCCCGGATCCCGAAGTGCGGCCTTCAGCTGAGCGCCGAATCCGCGCGTCGGGCGCGCCCAGTTCGGACGAAATGCTTCACCCTGGTAGCCGAATCCACGCACATAGTCACTTCTGCGCGTTTGGGCCGACACATTGCGAAAACGCGGGACATAAATACCGTTCGGGCGCACCCCGCGGTAGTAATGGTCTTCCAGCCCGGGCAACACCCCCAGCGCACCCGTCTGGAAATGATGGTCCATCAGGTAATGCCCCAGCGCTCCGCTGTCATTGCCGAGTCCCTCAGGAAACCGCGCACTCTTGGAATTCAGCAGTATCTGGGTGGAAGCCAGCGCCGACGCGCACAGAAAAACAATGCGCCCGCTGACCTCATGCCACTCGCCGGTCGTGCGATCGACATAGCGCACGCCGGTGGCGCGACCCAGCTCCTGGTCATACAGCACACGCTCCACAATTGAGTCCGACAGCAGGGTCAGATTCCCGGTGCGCTCCGCCGCCGGAAGCGTCGCACTCAGGCTGCTGAAGTACGCGCCCGGCGAACATCCCCGATGACACGGCCCGCAGTAATGGCACGCGGCACGCCCGTTATGGGGCACCGTAAGCACGGCACTTCGGCCAATGGTCAGAATGCGGTCTTCAAACGACCGCGCAATGGCCTCGCGCATGACCTGCTCTCCTTTGTTGAGAGGCATCGGTGGCAGAAAAACGCCATCCGGGCAGCTCTCAACGCCCTCGGCCTGCCCGCTGATTCCGGCAAAACGCTCAACATAGTCATACCAGGGGGCCAGGTCAGCATACCGGATAGGCCAGTCAATCCCGAATCCATCCCGCGCATTCGCCTCAAAATCCATCTCGCTCCACCGGTAGCACTGCCGCCCCCACAACAGGGAACGCCCGCCTACTACATCAGCGCGGATCCAGGTAAACGGCTGCGCCTCCACATACGGGTTTTCATGGTCATCAATAAAGAAGTGCTCCGAATGCTCCCCGAAAGCATACGTGCGCGACTGTACCCGAAAGCGCTGCTTATGCCACCTGGACCCTTTGCTGTTGCGCGCGGCAAATTCCCAGTTCTGCTTGTGCTCGGTGATATACCCCGCGCCATGAGAGACGCTCCGTCCGCGCTCTAGCACCAGCGTCTTGAGTCCTTTCTCACAGAGCTCCATAGCCGCATATCCGCCGCTGATCCCCGATCCCACTACAATGGCATCGAATTCCTCCCGCTTCGGAGCTATATGTGCAGGCATTACAGGCAAGTGCACGGTGTCAGTCAAAGATAATGAACCGCCCGGCATGGGGGCAGGGATTTGCAGCCTGAACGAAGGATGCTCCGCCTGGCAATTTTCAATACGCATCTGATGTTCCAAAAGCATAGATTTTCACGCCAATACCGATCTCCGTTCAATGTTACCATCACGGGCCAGCATCCTGGGGGTGGGGCTGCTGCTGTTGTGCGCGGCGTGCAGCTCTACACCCACCGCGCCGCCCTACAGCCCGGAAGAGGCTCTGGAGACTTTTCAGCTGCCTTCGGGATTCCGGATTGACCTGGTCGCTGCAGAACCCCTAATTGCCGATCCGGTCGCCATGGATATTGATGAATTCGGGCGTATCTTCGTGGCCGAAATGCCCGGGTATCCCTTGGATGCCGGCGGAACAGGCCGTATCAAACTGCTGCGCGATACCGATGGCGATGGGCAGCCGGATGCAGCCACCCTGTTTGCCGATGGCCTGCGGCTGCCTACCGGACTGATGCGCTGGAAAGAGGGTGTGCTGGTAACCGATCCGCCGGACCTGCTGTACCTGGCCGATCATGATGACGACGGAGTTGCCGATGAGCGCACGGCGATCCTGACCGGATTTGCGCTGTCCAACGCTCAGCATAACGCTAACAAGCCCCTGTACGGGTTGGACAATTGGATCTACATTGCAAACAATGCGCCCATCTGGTGGACCCGGAAGTATGCCGATCCGTTTGGTGATCAGGGTGGAGAGCTGTTTTTCCCCGAGGATTCAGCTGCGGCGCGTCTGCCCCGCAACGGATCAGACCGCAATATCCGGCTTAAGCCGGATGTCCTGGAGCTTGAAGCCCTCAGCAGCCGCTCTCAATTCGGGCAGACATTTGACCCTTGGGGGCGTCATTTTCTGGTAGACAACAGCCATCATCACTATCATGAGGTCATTGCCGCGCGCTACTTCGAAGGTAACGACCGGATCCCGATTGCCCAGGCCATACACCGAACGCCGGATCATGGGGATGCCGCCGAGGTGTTTGCGATTACCCGCAACCCTGAACATCAGCTGCTTACCGACCGGGGCGTGTTTACGTCTGCCTGCGCACTGACCTGGTATGCTGGCGGGCTTTTTCCGGCCCCCTATGCAGAGAACGTGACATTTGTGGCTGAGCCGGTTCACAATCTGGTGCACGCAGATCGGGTGATTCCAAATGGCCCCGTATTCACCGCGCGACGAATTGAGCGTAACAGAGAATTTCTGGCCTCAACGGACAGCTGGTTCCGGCCGGTGAATTTCTCGATCGGACCGGATGGCGCACTCTACCTGGTGGACTACTACCGACAGATTGTGGAACACCCGGAATGGATGGATGACCGGCTGGCTGATGAAGGCAACCTGACGCGTGGTACCGACCGCGGGCGGATCTATCGCATCGTACCTGACAATGCCGCGCCCATGGACTGGCACGATCAGGTCAATCTGGGCAGTCTTCCGGCGGCGGAGCTGGTGGCAGCACTGGAGTCCCCCAACCGGTGGCACCGCATGCAGGCGCAGCGGTTGATGGTCAGCCGCAAAGACAGCTCCACTGCGCCTCAATTGATCGACCTGGCGCAGTCTTCCGCACAAGCCGAAGCTCGCGTTCATGCGCTCTGGACGCTAAACGGACTCGGCCGCCTATCAGCGTCTACAGTCCGCTCAGCCCTCAATGACGACCATCCGCGCGTACGCGAAAACGCCCTCGTACTGGCTGAACAATTCCCGGCCGCCGACCTGGTCGCCGACCTGGCCGCCCTGGTCACCGACCCCGACAGGCGGGTGCGCTTCCAACTGATCAATACCCTAGGGAAAGCCCGGTCAGAAGATGCAACCGTTCTGCACCTGTTGTGGCAGGATCTGAACAGCGACTGGATCCAAGCCGCCGCGCTGCTGGCGTACCAGGGCGATGTGGAAGATCTGATGGCACAGGCTTTGGTTCGATCTGATCTGCCTCCATCCTCCGGCGACCGACTGATCGCGCGCCTGGCGGCCATCATAGCGGAGAACACCGGGCTGATCCCTGCACTCACCCGCCCCGGATCCCGGCGAAGTGCCCGCCTGAACGGGGCCGCGGATGGCTTGGAACGCAGCAGTACACCCGCAGCAGTACCGGAGGCCGTGATAGAGGATCTCCTATCACTGGTGCTGAGCGATCAGACCGAGGCGGGTGATGCGGCCCTGCGTGTCATGAAACAACTGGAACTGCCTGCGCTCTCGGTGGAGTCAGAGGCGCTGGCCCTCGCCGCGGACTCTACGGCAGATTCCGCTTCGCGCGCCCGCGCAGCAGAGCTGCTGGCACTGACTGGCAGCAGTCTGGAGGTATTGGGTGAACTGCTCGGCAACAACTACCCCGCCTCGGCGCAGCAGGCGGTGCTTAAGGCCTTGGAGTCACGGCCTGGACTGGCGGCGGCCCGTTTGGTGCTGGAGCAGTGGCCTACGCTGACACCGACAATCCGGCGCAATGCGCCGGATGTGTTCAACAGCCAGGACCGGGCCGATCTGCTGGTTACTGCACTGGAAACCGGGCGGATTCTGCCCCATGAGCTGTTGTGGCAGCACCGGGTCCGCCTCATGCGGGATACCGACGAACCGGTCCGCAGCCGGGCACGCGCCCTGTTAAAGCTGCCGCCGGAACGCACCGGGGATGAGCCCGCCCTGCAGACCGGCGATGAGGCACTGGGCAAAGAGGTTTTCCTGTCCTACTGCGCACAGTGTCATCAGGCTGGCGCAGCCGGTGCCGGAACCATGGGACCCGACCTGGCCACCGTACAGCACTGGCCTACGCAGGCCCTCCTGAATGAGATCACCGACCCCAGCCGGTCCATTGCCAGCGGCTATGAGCAGTGGCGGCTGCAGCTGCAGAACGGCGATGCCATCCAGGGGGTGGTAACACAGGAAACGCCTGTTTCCGTCACGGTGGAGACCACCATCGGTTCCCGCGTGTTGCGTAGGGACCGGATCCAGGGGATGATCCCGGTCGTGGAATCCGCGATGCCGCCCAACCTGCATCTGACCATGACCGACGCTGAATTGGCCGGGTTGCTTACATTCATTACGGAATTCACCGGAGCAACGGAGGGTAGCCGCGAGTAAAATCCAGAAACCTTGTGACCCATGTTCAGAAAATTTGCCCTGATCGTAACTGTAGCAGGCCTGGCCGCTGTGCCGGCACGGGCCCAAACCCCCGCTATCCCGTCGCTGGACGACTGGGATGTGCATGATTTGGAGCGTCCGCAGCCGCCGCTTGTGACCCCTGGCGAGATGGTCTTGATTCCGCCTCCGTCCGATGCTATTGTGCTGTTTGACGGCACAAACCTGGACGAATGGATACACCGGACCGAAGAGCCTGCCTCCTGGATTATCCGGGATGGCTACATGGAAGTGCGTCCCTCTTCGGGGGCCATTTTGACGAAGCGTTCCTTTGGCGATGTGCAACTCCATGTGGAATGGGCTACACCCAACAGCGGGGAGGGCCAAGACAGCGGCAACAGCGGCGTTTACCTTATGAACACCTATGAGGTCCAGGTGCTCAATTCGCATGAAAACGTAACCTATCCGGACGGACAGGCTGCTTCCCTGTACGGTCAGTATCCACCCCTGGTCAATGCTAGCCGCCCGGCAGAGCAGTGGCAGTCCTATGACATCATATTCAGGCGCCCGCACTTTGATGAAGCCGGCAATTTGACCCAGCCGGCGCGGGTAACGGTACTGCATAACGGCGTGCTGGTACAGGACAACGTGATTCTAACGGGCCCGACGGGACATCGGTCGCGTCCGCCTTATCGGGCCCATGCTGATGCGCTGCCGATTCAACTGCAGGACCACAACGAGCCGACGCGCTACCGCAATATCTGGGTGCGCGAGCTATAGGCGCGACCCTTGACGCGGATTTTCCCGGGGAATCGTGGATCTTCTCGCCGGCTTTGATATCGGGGGCACCTCTACACGCTGCGCGATTGCGGCACCTGAGGCACCCGCCACCATTCTGCATACCTGCTCACAGGCCACGCCGCACAGCGGGGTCGCCGATACCTTGGACTGCGCCTTTGGACTGCTGGCGCAAAACCTCGCTCGGTTGGATGGTAACGCCAATGTGGTTGCCTCGGGATGTGTGGCACCGGGCATGGCCGATGTGCGGCGGGGGATCATCATTGAAGCTTCCAATCTGCCCTTCTGGACGGAAGTGCCGCTGATGGAGCTGCTGCGTCAGCGCCTGCCTGTTGCGATGGCGATTGCCAATGATGTCAACGCCGCCACCCTGGCCGAAGCTCTGACCGGAGCGGGCCGGGGCCAGTCTCCAGTCGTGTATGTGACCATCAGCACGGGGGTGGCGGCCGGGGTGGTCATCAACGGATCGATCATTCACGGTGCCCATTACTGTGCCGGAGAAATCAGCAACATGATCGTGGAGCGCTGCTGTCTGGACAAAGACTGGGGCACCAACGGCTGCCTTGAACTGACCGCAGCCGGTGTCGGGCTTGCCGCCAACTGGGCAAAGGTGGAAGGCGGAAAGGTTCACGCACGCCGAGCCATTGAGGTGTTTGACGCGGCGGATGCCGGGGATGCCCGCGCAGTTCGTCTCATTGAGCAGATGCATGACTACCTGGCCCAGGCTGCACTCGCGATAGCCACGGTACTGGATCCGTCCCGAATCATTCTGGGGGGCAGCATCGGACTTAAGCGCCCGGCCATTGCCCGGCGGATGGAAGAAGTTCTAAAGAAAAACCTGCTGTATCCCCCCAGGGTCATGCCTGCCGCACTGGGAGAAGAAGCCCCCATGATCGGTGCGCTGCATTTGGCTATGGAGGCACTCGGCTGACGGCCGGGGCCGGTGTGACTGAATCAGTTGTGGTATATTGCTCTGAATACATTCGGTAGACCGATCCGAAAGCTCTACTATTCCATAGGAGAAGTCAGCAAGATCGTTGGTGTCGCCCAACATGTACTGCGCTATTGGGAGACCGAGTTCGCCCAACTCCAACCGCGCAAGAACCGCGCCGGTCGTCGCGTCTATACCTCCAGTGATCTGGCCCTGGTGCAGCGCATTCATGAACTCCTGAGGGTCAATAAATTCACCCTGTACGGCGCGCGTCAGATCCTGGATCGGGCTGATGCTCCGGAAGACGCGGATGAAGCCCGGTCCGAATTGATCAAGCTGCGCACCTTCCTGGAGAACATGCGGCAGCAGCTGTCGTAAACTGGTGGGTTCGGGACGTAGCGCAGCCAGGTAGCGCACTTCAATGGGGTTGAAGGGGTCGCGAGTTCGAATCTCGCCGTCCCGACTAAAGGCATATACAGCCTGAGGCAAGATAGGTTGTGCCTTAATGGCCGGGGAATTATCGTCAGCCTGGAGGCACCGGGACTGATGCGGGCGCTGGCAGCGTACGATTCGCGCGTGCACCCCCGCCCCGGCCGATACCGCGGAGGCTGCGCCGACACGACCGGCAGCGTGGAGAAAAAGTTTGCTACTTCGCTTTTTCTCCCAATCGTAATGTGCTGCTTTACAACGCTTTATAGCGCTCCGCTGATAAAATACTTTAACTATACGTATGGTGGGTCATCCTGCCGCATTGTCGTCACCGGTCCTCAGTCCCAAGATGGGGGCAGCACTTGAAGCAGCAGGCTGTTCCGATGCACTGTTCCGGTCAAAGTCGTCTGCCCGCCAAAGCCATTGCGATACCGGAGAGCCGCAGGCACCCACCGCGCCTACACGCCGATCAGGTTGAACCGGCTGCCGGTCACGGGGTCCTTGACCACCTCAATGCGGACCGCAAAGGCTTCTTTCACTTCTTCAAGGTGCGTGATAATGAGGATCTTGGCGAAGTCCCGGCGCACCTTCGTTATAGCCTCTATAATGCTCTGAATCCCCTGCTCATCCTGCGTACCGAATCCCTCGTCAATCACCAGTGTGCGGACCGGCACGCCGACCCGTGCAGCCAGCAGCTGTGACAGCGCTATCCGCAGCGCAAAATTAATCCGGAATGCCTCGCCGCCGGAATACGTCTCGTACGGACGATATGCGCCGAGTTCATCACTGACCTGGATCTCCAGGGTTTCCCTGGTCCCCCCGGTGAGCTTTTCAACAAGCATCTGAATCTGGATATGCATCCGACCATCGCTAAGGCGTCCCAGCAGCTGGTTGGCCCGATGTTCTATTTCGTTTACCGATTGCTCTATGATCAGTGATGGTATCCCGCGCCGGCTGAAGGCTTTCTGCAGATGGCCGTAGATGACTACCTCCTCCTGGGCACTCCGTTTTTTTTTGCGGGCCTTGTCGCGCTCCCGGGTGCTGTGCCCGATCTGTTGGAGCTTCTCTTCCACCTTGCCGATTTCAGCCTGCAGGGTGCCCCATTTCTGCTGGAGTTCGTGCTGCGTTTGGCGCTGTTCAGCCAGGGACTCTTCGACCGCTCGCTTACCGGAAATCGCATTCAAGTAGCTTTGCCGGTCCTGCCGCTTCTGCTCCCGCTTTGCTGCCGTGTTGTGTATTTCCTTTTCCAGGCTTTCCTTCTGCCGGTCATAGGCCGGCCTCGCTGCCATGGCTTCTTCCATTCTGACGAGGTCCTGCCGTGCTTCGGACATTTCCGAAAGCTGTTCTCTGATGGATTTCAGCCGGGCATGGTCAAACCCGAGCGCCACAATCTGCCGGCCGACCTGCGCAATCCGCTCCGACAGGGCCGTGATCCGGGCCCCGCCCTGAAGCCGGCGTTCCCATCTGTCCAACTCGCGTACGCAGGCACCGTGATCTGACTCCAGCGATGGCTTTCTCCGCAGTCGGGCATCAATGTTGGCCAATTCATTCTTGAGCGGCCCTGCCTCGCCCGCACGCTTTACGGCCTCCTCAAAGGCCTCGTTATCAAAGTCCGTCGCCTGCAGCTGCCCCTGAAGCCTGGCCAGATTCAGCCTGACCTCCTGTTTATAGTTCTTTTCCTGAAGCTGCAATTGAATCCGGCTGCTTTCCGCCGCCTGCTTCTTTGCCTGGGCCCAATTTATTTCCAAACCCTTTATGCGCTCGTCCAACACGGCCAGCTCCTCCTGCCCCTGATTCAACAGTTTCAGTTGGCTGGCCTGATCAGTATACCGTGCGCGTAAATCCCTAATGTCACCCTCCAGCTGATTCCTGATGCGCTGGCCTTCGGCAATGCTGTCCCCCAGCAACCGCTCGGCCATCTTCAACTCCTCAATGGCCTGTGCCCGGTGTGTCGGCGTAAGCCCGATGCCGCAGGTAGGACAGTTTCCGGACTCCGTTTCTTCCAAGTACTTTATCTGCTGCGCGCGCTCCTGTTTCTCAACATCCCAGGCTGCAATCTTCCCGGTCAGGGTGTCCCGTTCCGCCTTAACCCGAAGGCCTTCACCCTCTGTCGCCTTCAGTCTGGCCTCCAATTCAGCCCTGCCTTGTAATCTCTTCAGGAGTATATCCCGCTGCAGCCTTAGAGAGGCCGCCCCCCGATGCTGCTGCTGCAGCTGCCGAACCGACTCATTGAGTGACTTCACCCTGGCGCGCAGCGCCAGTCTTTCTTTTTCGATCTCCAGGCTACAGGTGCTGATACTATGCTGGAGCCTGTCAATATTCCCTTTCGTGATCCGCAGCTCGTCCGCAACCGACTGTGCCTCACGAGCTCTCGCCAATTGTGCCTGGATGCCTGGGCGTCTGGCTTCGGTCTGGTCAAGCTCCCTGAGCCGCTGCCTCAACAGATCACGCCGGCCGGTCAGCTCCGCCAGCTTCCGCTCCATGGAATTGCGGGTGTGTGCAAGCTCTTTTTCCAGTTCATCCCGGCGCTGCACCAGTTCCATATGGGTCTCCAAGTTGCGCTCTTCCAGATGAAGATCCCGTTCCAGCACCGTTTTTCTGCCGAAACGCTCGCGCAATACGTCGGCCTGATCAATAAGGGCATCGGCCTTAGCCGCCAGCGCCTCCACGCGCATCTTTTCCAATGTTGCCGTTTCTATGCGCTCGCCCAACTGTGTGATGTCCACGGCCAGATTGTCCGCCAGGCTTTCCCAGGATTCCAGTTGCGACAACTGCCGCACCAGCTGCTGCAACTCTCTGCCGATCCGGCTCAACTGCCGGCTCTGCTTATCTGCGATGCCCGTTAATCGCCTGTATCTGGATTGCAGCCTCGGTGCCTTATCAATCTGTCCGGTGAGCTGCTCGATCAGCGTCTCGGCCCCTTGCACCGCCCCCTGGGCCCGGATCTTCTCCCGGGTGGCCTGCTCCCGCAGCCGTTCATACCGCTGCAGGTTGAGGATTTTGCCCAATATCTCCTTGCGCTCTCCCGCGGATCCCCGTGCGAACTCGTTGCTGCGTCCCTGCAGCAGATAAGCGGAATTAATGAACGTCGCATAATCCAGTCCCACCGCAACCTCAATACTCCGCTGGGTTTCCTTAACACCGGTGCCGGACAGCAGTCGGTAAATATCGCCTGCCTTTTCTTCGGCCTGGTGCAGCTCCACCCGATGCAGTCCTTTTTCGTAGATCCGTACGACGCGATAGCGGGCGTGCTCAATGTCAAACACAAATTCCACCCGCATCGGCTCCTGCTCACTTCCGGTTCGCACCAGAGCCGCATGTCCCCGACCGCGCTCCGTTTTCCCCCATACCGCCCAAGTGATGGCATCCAGTAGGGCCGATTTGCCCTGCCCGTTGGCCCCCGACAGGCAGGCTACCTGGAAGCGGGAAAAGTCCAGTTCCGTAGCCTGACTCCCGTAACTGAGAAAATTCGTCAGCCGAAGCGAGACCGGCACCATCTATTACGTATCCTCAGGCTCGGAAAGCCGTTCCGGATCCAGGCCGAATCGCTCTGGAATCCCATCAATCTGCGGGAACATGCCCGTGGCGAATTCCCAGGTCCTGGGCAGCATGTTTGAAATTGGGCCATAAAAGCGTGAAGCCTGCTGAGCCTGGGGAGAGGGGACACCGAAACCGGCCATGAACACAAAAATAATGCTCAGCAGGAGGCCGGAGAACAACGCGCCGACCCCACCTCCTATCATACGGTTCACCGCTCCCAGTTTCAACGCTCCGATTATTTTCTGAATCCCCCGAATCAGGATCATTACCACAATCTGCACCGCCAGAAAAGTACCGGCGAACCCGACTAGTGCGGCTACATTGTCATCAATCGGCAACAGCGTCGCAATAAAGGCACCGGCGGTTTCCATAAAGAGAAACCCCAAGACAAAACACGCAATCAGCCCGGCGAGACCCAGCACCTGCCGGACCACCCCCGAACGCAGACCCCATACGACCCCGATCCCCATCACAATCAGGATGAAAATATCTGTTGAATTCATTCAGCCGGCACCAGTCACTCGCAATTTACGCCAATGATGGCAAGGGGCCATCAACCTATCGTAGGGCGAACCGGATGGCCAGCACACCCAGATTAATCTGCATTACGCCCAACGCGACACCGGAATAGTCATCAAATCTGGCGATGCGCGGCCGTAAGGCCGGATCTCCGGTATCGCGGTACGTGTCGTCAAGCCGATCTGCTTTGAATTTGTAATGCACCGCTGCGATACCCGCGGCGATGCCGATGGTAGATGCCGCATAGTCAATCCAGGTTTTGCGCCGCCTGGGAATGTCCAAAACCTGGGCCGAACCGGCCGCCGGGTCCAGCGCCCTAAGGGCGATATCGTACCTGTTCCAGATTTCGTTGCGCGGAGTAATTCGCACCGGTTCATAACCATCCAGTTCAATGGCAAAAGCGCCGGGAATCGGACTGCGAGTCACATGTACGACCGGCGTGGTACCCAGAAGGATCCGGGCCGACCCATCGTCCAGATAGGCCCGGGCACCGAACGGCCGGCTGTCCAGCCGATGGTGAAACGGAAAAACCATCTGTAATCGTACCGTGTCGCCCGGGGCCGCCTCCATGTCCCTTAGCAGCGGCGAAACAGACCAGGCCTGCATCAAACCAGCCACGAGTTTGATGGCCCGCGTGTCGGCCGGTATCAGATAGGGACCGGTACGGACAGGCCCCAACCGGATGGCATCCGCATACACCACCGCGAACTCGTTGTTAGATTCCACCTCCAGGAGCACCGGATCCTGCGCCCAGGCCGGATAGGCCATCACCAACAGCCCGATCGCCAGCACCCACTTCAGACTAAACCCCATCCGCCTCCTTCAGCCTTACGACATAGCGCGGCTCGGTCAGGACAATCAGACCATCAGGCTGCAGCGTCATAGACGACTTGATGCGACCGCGCAATTCGATTTCCTGGGCGAGGGTGCCATCGGCCATCCGCACCGCCAGGAGCCGCCGCCCCATACTTCCCGCATACGCAAAGCTGTCGGTGAGTACCGGTGCCGCAGTCAGGGCTTCACCTCCGTCAAAAACCCACTCCAATGCCCCGGAAATGGCATCCCACTTGCGAAGGAACCCATCTGAGGCACCGGCAACCACCACTTTCTCATTGACCGCCGGCGTGGCCATCCGCACTGTGGAATCCGGCAGCGCAAACTGCCACAGCCTATCGCCGGTGTTGAGATCTAGGACACTCAACTGTCCGCGGGTCGTCGGCACCGCAAGCCGTCCGTCGCCTGCGGCAGGTGCCGTATAGACCTGACCGCCGACCAGATGCTCCCAGATCACGGCCCCGCTTTCCAGATCCAGTGCAACCGCGCGTCCGTGTTCATCCACAATAATCACCCGGTCCGGCAGGACTATAGGACGGGCATACACGCGGGGCGCGTCCGTAAGGGCGTGCGACCAGACCAGCTCTCCATCGGCAGCCCGCACCCGCTCAACCACCCCGTCAATATTTACCAGGATCACATCCTCTTCCACAGCCGCGAGCCCGGTATGAATCGGCGGTCCGCGCCGCCTCCAGATGACTTGCGCACGGGACAGGTTGTAGGCTACCAGACTGCTGCGACCTGCCGCCACCGGGACCACCAGCACTCGGTCCACCACAACCGGTGCCCCGTTAACAGCATCGCCGAACCGCTTTGCGCCAACGCGCCGCCCGGTAGCCGCCTCAATCACATGCACCTCGCCCTGACGGGTGCTGATCAGGATGTACTCGCCGAATGACTGCGGCGCATCGGGACCGAATCCGGCCCGTGCGTTATAGGACCAGGCAACCTCCAGTGGCGCATCCAGAACCGGATCCATCGCGGCCTGGGGCCTGAGGTCCACATGCAGACCGGCGCACCCGGTCAATAGGACAGACAGGCACAGGGGAACTCTAGAAGTCAAAACCGAAGAAGAATTGCCGAAACAGTCGCTTTTCACGTTCCTTGAACCCCTCTCTGAGCCGATAGCCCAGATCATACCGCAACACAAATCCGCCAAACAGATTGAGCCGAAGTCCGAATCCTGTTGAACCGATGGTTTCTCCCGTATAGATCTGCGGGATTCGGGCGCGGTAGTCTTCGTTCCAGGTATGGGCCGCGTCCAGAAACAGGGCACCGCGCAGACTGGCCACCCCCAGAATGGCCAGCGGCGGCACAAACGCCGAGGGCGCATTGATGAGCGGAAAACGCAGTTCGTGCGAGGTAAACCATGCTTTCTTGCCCCGCACATCAAACAGCGGATACCCGCGCAGGTCCCAGCTGCCCCCCATAAACCATAAGCGCGCCTCACGCCCATGATTGACCCGGCCCAGCAACCGCGAGGCAAACGTAACATGCCGCGACACCCTCAGGTAGTGCCGCAGGTCCGCTTCAAGGGTCACATAATTCACATTGGAATACACGATGTCCGTCGTGTAGGCCGCCGAGAGCTTGCCCCGCCATCCATCGACCGGACCGTTCATGCCGAAGAGCGCGTTGTCGTGCACCAGACTCACCGCGTTGGACAGCAGAAAGGCCTCTCTGTCAATCCGCCGGATGGGGATCTGCTTGTCGTCCCAACTCAGGGATGTGCTGAGCTCAATCCTGCGGAACATGGAGATCGGAAAACTCACCGCCCCGAAGCCTCCGTAGACTTCCTCCCAGAATCGCGGAAATTCCAGCGGAGCATCTGGATCGGTCAAATCATAACGCAGACCGCCGTACCGGTAGATGCCGTAACCGATATTGGCCCGGCCACTGAGATGCACCCTGGACAGATTCACATTGAGACCGCGCAGAAAGTCCCCGGTGTACTGGCTGGTGCTGTACAGTGTAATGAAGAAGCGGTCATTGCCCAGCAGATCCGAAAAAGCCAGTACCGCCCCTCCACTGGTACCCCAGACCGCGTTGTTGGAGATCTGTCCCTGAGCAATGTCCAACCCGTATCGCCGCTGATAGGCGAGTTTATCTATGGAAGTAGGCTCATTGAGACGATCAAATTCCCACGGACGGGCCACCGCGGGCGGAGGGGCCACCTGCTCCAGCTGCCTCGGCGAGCTCAGCAGGGAGTCCACCCCGCCGAGCGAGCGGATGGAAAACCGGTAATTCTCAAAGCTGGCAAACAGAATATGATCGTCTTCCGCCCAGACCGGATCAAACGCGGCCGTCGTGAGGGATGTCAGCCGGCGACTCCATCGCTGCGGTGGCACCGAAGGCACCTGCATGGATAGGGCCCCCAAACTGTCCAGTGCCAGCACCGGGGCCGCCTCCGGACCGGGGTCCGCATCCACCACATAAATATCCTGCCCGCCAAATCGGCCATCAGCTTCCCGCCGCGTGCTGACATAAACCACCTGCCGCCCGTCACTGCTCCATCGCGGTGAAAAATCATGCTGATCCCCGTAGGTCAGATAATCAATACCCCCCGATTCCAGATCATACGTGAACAGGTTGTAGGCGTTGGCATGCCCCAGCGCGGTCCGGTCGGAAGAAAAAACCAGCTGCTGTCCGCTGGGACTCCACGCCGGATCACGATCGTCGTAAGTGTCGTTGGTCAGCCGCGTCAGTTCATCAGATGTCGTGTCGTACACGTACAGATCAATGAAGCCGCTGTTATCAATAGATACGAACGCAATCCGATCCCCATCAGGACTCCAGGTGGGCGAGTAAATGGCCACCTTATCTTCAAAGAAGTAGACCGGACCGGCAACGCGGGATTCCAGGTCAAAGGTGTGAATCACATCCGTCTCGCCACTCTTGGTCACAAAGGCCAGATGGCCATCCTGGGATACCGACATGCGACTGTCAAGGACGTGGAACGACTCAAACTGATCGCTGCGCTCGCCGTGCACCAGAATCTGCGCTTCACTCCGGGGCCGGTACAGCGAATCCACATCCACATAGTACAAATTGGTATAGCCATCCAGGTTGCCGGTATAGAAGACCTGATGCCGGCCGTCCCTCCGCCGATACAGCACGGGTTTTGAGCTGAACCCCCGTACCGCCACCCCGTCGGCATCCAAAGTAGCGACATCCACATCCTCCAGCCGTGGGTAGTAGGTGTCCCGGAGCCATTCCAACCACCGGTCATTAATCTCCTGATAATCTTCGCGCAGCGTGAACTCCATCACCTTGCGGAAATCACGGTCAATCCAGGCGTTGTCGATCAGCTGCAGGAGGCTTTCCTCTCCGTAATGCTCTGAGATAAACCGGCAGAGCGCCTCCCCTTCCTTATACATGACATAGCTGCCGGTGACCCGGTAGATGTTCTCCAGCGGCACCACATAATTGGCATACACGGCATCCCGCATGATCATTTCGTGCTGGTGATCCTGCGGGCCCGACCAGTATTCCGCGATCCCCTCGGTAAACCATAACGGCAGAAAGCGGTCCGGCGGAATGCGGAAGTCCCGGTATACCCTTACCAGTTTGTTGAAAGTGAAGACATGCACCATTTCATGGCGGATGACCCGCCGGAAGCGGTGCAGGTTGCCGTTGGCCGGAATCACTACACGCCCTTTCAGGAACTCAAAGAAGCCCCCCACCCCGTCCGGGATGAATCCGTCGGTGATATTGGTCTGTTTGAAGTGCAGCTGCGACGAATAGAAGACCAGCGGTACGCGGTTTGTGAGCGAGAAATTGAATCGGTTCTGCAACTCCGCGTAGGCTTCTTCGGCGAACGCCGCGCCGTGCTCGGCGAGCGTCTGCATTTCCGGATAGAAATAGATGTCGAAATGCTCCGTCTTGAGCACCGTCCAGTCAAAATCCTTGTATTGGATCTTGTTGCGCCCGAAATAGAAGCTGTACTGCGCAGCGGTCGGAGCGGCCATGCAGCCGATACAGACGCTCACAGCAAGAAATCGGGCAAGGCGCATTGAAGGCGGGACGCGTACCTCATCGGTACGCCGACCGGCCCGACCCGTTCCACCCCTACGACTCAGCGAGGGCCGCCTTTAGCCGGCTGATGAGTCCTACGGGGGACGGATCCACTTTAAGGAGGATCGCGAGATACAGGCTGACCCAGTCACTGAAGTACATCAGCGACAGCAGCCGGGCCAGTCGGCCACGTCCCTGACTGTGCACCTCATGCCAGCAGGCTGCATGGGGCTTAAGCAGCGATCGGGTCACTTCAAGCCGCCGCTGCGTGCGCGGATGATCCTCCCGGTCTCTGAGAGCAATTACAGCCAGTTGGCCCAGCTCACTGCCGAAGCGGGCCCAGCCCATGATTTCATTGTGATTCATCTCAGGCAGCAGATTCCCCACCGCCAGCGTTTTAGCGTTTTCGTGAATCTGATTGCGCCACCGTACATTGGCAGGCTCCAACTGCTCACTGCTGTAGACGACCGGAAACCGCCCCTGCAGCGTGCGCGCCATCGCTATGGCCGGATTGTCCGGCGCAGACGGATCCCTGAGTCTTTCCGCCTGCGCCTGGGTGACTTCGGCGGCTTCCTGCCACTGCTGATCGGTGAAGGACACCAGGTTCAGCCGCTCACACACAGTCAGCAGTGCAGACAGCGAGTACGGCAGTGCCGCGCGGGGTTGCAGGCCCGCGGGCAGCAGAGCCATCTCTACGCGGTGATCCTGCGCTTTCTGCGCCATGCGGCCGCCGGTGGTAATGGCGAGCACCTGGGCCCCGCGGGCCAGGGCCTCATCCATAGTCGTCAATGTCTCTTCGGTATTGCCCGAGTAACTTGACGCGATCACGGCCGTGGATGCATCCACCCAAGCCGGCAGCGTATAGCTGCGCACTGTGGCAATCGGGAGGCGTGAATGATCGCTGGAAAGCGCCTTGAGGAGATCTCCACCGATCGCGCTTCCCCCCATCCCTGCGACCACAACGCCGGTGCACTCCCGCTGCGGCCACTGACTGAGCTGGACACGCCGGGCGCGGTGGCGGCCGTCTGTGAGCTGTTTTGGAAAGGCCAGCACGGCCTCGTACATGCCCTCCGGGTCCTGCCGCTTCAATTCTTGCAAAGTCATCACAATTGCTGGTGTCGGAATTGCGGCCAAAACTACGAATGAATCGGCAATAGCGATGGGGGTGATGTCTGCGCGTGCCGGGCCTTGCCGGAGTAATCAGCTCCCTTTGCCGGATCATTGGAATGATGCCGCATTGCGCCCATGTCGGATCACCAGACGCGCGCCGCCATGGATTGCGCCAGCCGGCGCACCTCCACCAGGCTGCCGGGGACGGATTCAAGCAGGGCCAGCGCTTTTTCGGTGTGCCGCGCAATCGCGTCACGAGAGGCCTGGAGAACGCCCATCGATTCCATCTGCGCGCGCGCGTAGTCAATCTGATCGGCCCGCAAACCGGCACCCTGATGAATACGGTGGAAGAAAGCGCGCTCCGACCCGGCTGACCTGCGCTGCGCTTCAAGCAGCAGGAAGGTCTTCTTGCCCTCCATAAGATCTCCCCCAATGACCTTGCCCCAACGGACATCCTCCGCCACCAGATCCAGCAGATCATCCTGGATCTGGAACGCCCGGCCCAAGGAAATGCCAGCGGAGCGCAAGCGCGCCTGCACGCGGCTGCCAACATCCGCAGCTATGCCCGCCAGCTCCAGGCAAGCCGCAATGAGAGCCCCGGTCTTGAGATCCACCATCTGAAGATAGTCCGCAGTCCGTACACCCGTAGCGGTCTCAAACTGCTTGTCCAAAGCCTGCCCTTCACATAGCCCGGTGACCGCCCGGGTCAGGCATTTCAGGTGCGCGCGCATATCGCCGGTCCGCACTTGGGCAACCATGGCCATCGCCATATTCAGCAGGGTGTCGCCGGCCAGAATCGCCGTGTCCGTATCGTACTTCACATGCACGGTCGGGCGACCCCGGCGGCTGTCGGCGTGATCCATGATGTCGTCATGGACGAGCGAGAAACCGTGAACCAGCTCTACAGCGAGCGCCAGGGGCATTGCGCGCTCAATACTCACCCCCAGGGCCTCCGATGCCATCAGCACCAGTACCGGCCTGAAACACTTGCCGCCTTTGGAAAGCACATAGTTCACCGGCACATAGAGTGCAGCCGGCGTGCGGCCAGATGCGAGTGCGGACAATTGATCAGATACCGCATCGGCCAGCAGGGTCGTACGTGCGCGCAGTTCAGCAGCGTCCGCAATCATTCCGGTCAGCGCAACTCAAGTCAACTGCAGCGCACCGCATACGCGGCCATGCACGGTTTCAAAAGTGCCGGCGGCATCAATCCGCACCAGCAGACCGGCCTGCTCATAGAATCGCGCGACCGGCGCAGTATCCTTCCGGTATACCTGCAACCGCTTTCGAATGGCATCCGGGGTGTCATCCAGCCGCCGGACCAGCTTCGTCCGGATATCTTCGGGCGGCGGCTTGTGATCCAGATGGAAATTCTCGCCGGTAGCCGGATACACCCGTCGTCGGGAAAGGCGCGCGATGATATCCGATTCGGACAACTTCAGAGACAGTACGGCCGACAGCTGACAATGGTGCTCGGACAGGAATTCCTTGAGCCACTCGGCCTGCCGGATGGTTCGCGGGTATCCGTCCAACAGAAAATTGTCAACTCCGGCCTCGGTGATCGCACGCTCAGCCACACTGCGGACCAGCTCATCCGGCACAAGCAGCCCCCGAACCAGGAATCTGTTGACCTTAATCCCGATGACGGAATTGGCCCGCACGGCATCCCGCAAGATCCTTCCGGTGGAAATATGCGTTATCCCGAATCTTCGCGCGAGCTTCCTGGATTGTGTGCCTTTGCCTGCACCCGGCGGCCCGAAGAGGACAATCCGCCTGTCCGCACCCATCGCTACGACCGAATTCTGGCGAAGTACTTCAACCCGTAATCCAACAGTACCGGCACCATCATTTTCGCGACCTGCCCGAGTCTGGACTGACGCGGCGAAGCACTGTTAGGCGGCTCCGCCTCTACTTTGTCGGACCGGAGACTCCGGCCTGCCAGCACGCCCAGTGTCACCCCGGTACCCAGCGCAATCCCCAGGGCGAGGGTCGGATGCCGGTTGATGGCATTTGTGATCGGCGAGCCGATATTGGCTACATCCCGGCGGATCGCCTCCAGCCGATCCTCAATACGGCCGGTCTGCTCGTCGATAGCCTGCTGAACCGCCTGGCTCGAACGGATAGACATCCTGGCGATGCCGAGGCTATCTCCTGGACCCAAGCAACCCAATCACCGAGCCAACCAGCAGTCCGATACCCAGGCCGGCGGCAACGGATGTGAGCGGGCGCTCCTTGATAAAATCACGAGCGGGCGGTACGAGGCTGCTGACTTCCTTGCTGAGCGCTTTAGCCAGATCCTCCAACTGATTCACCCTGTCGTGCAGCGTTTTTTGAAGGTCGTCGTTGGTCTGATTTTCCATGAATCAATGTTCAGCTGGTTGAAATATCGGAATGTACGTCGGTGGCCGGAAGGCCACTTTCAGGCTTGGAAAAGGTACGCACCACATGGATGATCCCGGCCGTCACGCCGGCCAACCCACCCATGATCAGAAACCCCCATGACATATGGCCCAGCACCGGACCCAGCCACATAGCACCCGCCGCGAGCGCGAAGACGATCGCAATCGCACCAAACAGCAGCACCCCTGAGCCGGCGGCCACCTCAGACAGCCGGTGGTCCAGGCGCTCCCATACCTGAGCTATGGCCAGCTCCATCTGCAGCTCCAGCCAGGTACGGACCTCCTGAACCAGTCCTTGGGTGTGCCGCCTGATACGCCCGGCTTTGTTTGGCACATCCTCGCTGTTCATGGGCAACTCCAGTTAAACCAGATATTACCCTTCAGGCCTCGGTAGGTTCCCGGACAGGCCCGCCAGGAATGCCACCGTATCAACGCCATCCGGATGCCAATCCAGCGGCGGCCGCTGTGTCTCTCCCAGTTCCACGACCATGCAGCAGTCGGGCAGTCTGCGATGGAGGTGCGGCCGCGCGGCCACACACTGCAACTCGTCCTCGCGCTGATCTATGAAGGCTACGGCCTCCTCCAGCTCATCGTACACCGCCCAGCGTACATGACCCGGTCCCTGCACATCCGGCCCGCCCCGGCTGACCAGAAACTCCAGCCCTTCCCCGTAGGCGTGGGGAGTATCAATGGCTTTCAGCAGTGCCTGCGACATAGCCAGCGCGCCCGATGTGGCGGGATGGGGCGGAAAGACCGTGCTGCACAGCGCTAGGGATTCCAAGTACCGGTCCGGCTCAAGGGTCCGAGGCGCAAAGATAAGCGCCACACTGCGGCACCCCGCTCCTCCGTGGAGCATTACATCTTCCGCCAGCCGGTCACAATCATCCGAATTCTCCCGGCCATCCAAGACAGCTATACTGTAGCGGTGGCCCCGAACCAGGCACCGGTCGCCGGGCATCCCGTGCCGGCGGGCCTTCCGGCGGCACCAGTCGGCCGTAACATCACTGCCGGTGGCCAATAGGGCCTCCGCGGCGGACCACAATTGGTCTACCGAAACAAATTCGCTGTCCACCCATGGAACCCGGCGCTCAACAGATGCGGCGAAGGCGGGCATCAGTGCAGGCGATTTGGATGAAACCACGCCCCGATAGGCATGCCCGGTCAGCAGGACCGCCAGGTAGTCCTGCAACCCGACCATCGGGATATTGCCCGCATTCAGAACGCCCACTTTAAGCGCCTCCGGTGTGCATCGATCCCGCACCCAGTTGTGGAGGTTGTTGATGGTCAGCTGCTCCATCTGCTGGTTGATGGCAAAGGCGATTGACTGTTCGGTAAACCGGTTGTCCGCCTTCAGCGTACGTTCTACGGACTGTCGGCGCCGCGGGTGACCGGGGTTGCGCCAGTCCGCAGCAGCGCCGGCGATCGCCTCAATCAGGGCGTTCATGCGGAGGGGATCAGAAAATTACAACCCCGCAAAGCGCTCGCAGGCAGCCGGCCCAAGACCTCAAAACCGTGGCGGTGACCTACGCCCAAATCCTCGGTAAGCAGCCAGGACACGGAATAGAGGTTGGCCAGATCGATGACCGCCAGTGCGCCGGGCTCCCCGTCCGGGAGCACCCGGTCGGGCTGCTGCGAATCCACCACGCTGACGCGCATCCAGGGTGGGGGCTGGTATACACCGCCGCCCTTGGCATAGGCCTGGGACATCAGCTCACACATCCCGTATTCACTCCAGATGCGGCGCGTTGGCAGGCCGAAGCCCTCGGCCAGCCGCTGATGCAGCTCACTGCGCGTAATGGCCTGCCGATAGGTCTTCATGCCCCCGGTTTCGATCACCAGGGAGTCAGCGGGCAGGGGCCAGACCTGCCTGTCCACAAGGTCCAGGAGCCCGAATGCGGCCCCGAACAGCACGATCGGTGCCGCAGATCCGGCCATGGCCCGCTCAAGCGGCAGGCAATCGTCCAGAAAAAATGCACTCTCCGCCGTGCCGAAACGCTCCATCAGCAGCTGCACCATACAGACCAGTGAGGAAGTCTGCACCGCATATCCGGGCAGATGGGCCAGTATCGTGAAAGGACCCGGGCCCGCGACCGCGGCGAAATGGGTGCAGACCGAACGCCGGTATACCTGCAGGCACCGGACGTAGTGCCGACTGACCGCCGATTGCCCGGTCCCGCTGCTTTCAAAGACGGCTTCAGCCTCGGCCGGGTCAAAGGTGGTTACCGGCACGCGCTTGAAGGCTTCTACCGGCAGGTGGTCCAGCCCGTAAGCCGCGTACATCCGGCAGTGCGCCCGCTGATAGTCCTGCACCGCCCGCGCCATCGTCAGAAAGGACTGGCCCTCCTCCGCGCGTGTAAATCGGGATTCCAGGGTCGTAATCTGCAATCGTCTCAGGGCAGTTTGATGCGACAGCCGAATGGTCGCGTACTGGGTACCGTAACGGGCTGACCACCGGAAAGCTGACCCACCACATCCTGCAGCCAGGTATGGGTCACGGCCTCCGGATCCGCCGCGGCATCATCAATCGCACCGGTGTACACCAGATTCCGGTCCGCATCAAAGGCGAACACTTCGGGCGTGCGCGCAGCTCCCAGGGCTGCCGCCAGCGCTCCGGTGTTATCGCGCACATACGGCAGCCCCATGTCACTGTCCGCGGCTTCTCCAGGGAAGGCGCGCGCATCGTTAGCATTGACCAGTACAATGGGTACGCCACCTGCTGAGCCCCACACATCCCTCACGCGCCGCTCATACTGCGCGGTCCAGTTACACTCATTGCTCCAGAAGATCAGGACTGTTCCGCGTGCTCCTGCCAGCGCGTGCGCACTCGTAGATTCGCCTTCGGCATATTCCAGGGCCACATCAGGCATGGCCAGTCCCGGGGAGGCTGGCTGCGCCTGCGCGCCTATGGCCAAGAGCAGTGCCGCGGGCACCAGTAATCGTTTCATGATCATTCTCGGACGCTTCTCTGAAGCTCTTGCAAAACGCGTGAATCACGGGGTTTTGCCTATTTCACGTTTCG
>JAPPNA010000031.1 GCA_028873925.1 Bacteroidota bacterium
TACCTGGTAACCTGAAAGACCGGAAACAGGACACCAGATCCACCTCAAAAGGTTTCACTAGGCCATAACTTGGGGTAAGGGCAGGCCAAGCCCCCATGTTGAGGCCGACTGTCCAAGAGGCAAACGGATCGTGGCGATTGATCAGGGGATTCCGCAATTCCAGCTACCGCCGAATGCATCCAGCCCGACCTGCGGCGACCATAACGACGGCCAGCGGGCAAATTGGCAGCGACCGTACGCTGCATCCCTGGGAAAACAGAGTGCTGAGTCCCGCTGAATGTAGTTTTCTTCAGACGATTCCCGACACATTCCAGTGGGGGGATTCTATGGACAAATACGGGCACACCCCCGTACGTCAGATGATTGGCGAGGCTGTTCCGCCCAGATTCACTACACTCCATGGGCAAGTGCTCGCAGCTCTCGCGCTGGGTAAAGATCTGCCGGATACCCTCTCTCAGCAGGACTCACGGTGCCTCAAGGCACACGCCAAATTGGGCTGATGAATCAAGCGGGCTGTGTGGCGGCGAGTGGAGCTAAATGCTGCGGACCCCGTACAATACCCAAGAGATTTTGAGACGATGAGCCGAGAAAGCGAGTGGCCGCAATTGCAGCCGGGCGGAGTGCCTAAAGGAGCGTAAATGACTGGCGGTGGTGCCGGGTCGGGCCGTGAATACTCAAGGCCTCCCTATGCTTGACAGACTTGTAACCCACATTGGTGATCCAGCCGTATTCGGGATGTTCCAGATGCAGTTTGCGCATGATTCGATCCCGCGAGACCTTGGCAATGATGGATGCGGCCGCAATCGTATGGCTCCGGTTATCGCCTCCCTTGATGGTGGTCTGCGAACAGGGTGCCTCCGGCAGTCGGTGAATGCCGTCAATTAGCAGGTGCTGCGGCTTGAGTGTGAGATTCTCTATGGCACGTAGCATGGCCTTGAGCGCCGCCTGGAGCACATTGATTTCGTCAATTTCGGCAGGGCTGCAGAGTCCGACCCCGACATCCCATGCCTGCTCATGAATAAGGTCATACAGACGCTCCCGTTGTTTGACGCTCCCAATCTGCTTGCTGTCTCTGACACCCTCAATCCGCGTATCGGGTGGCAGAATGACGGCGGCTGCCGCTACGGGTCCAGCAATTGCCCCGTACCCGACTTCATCCAGTCCGGCGACATGTTGCAGACCCTGGCTCCAGCAGGAGGACTCAAATTCAAACATAGCATCAATGGACCGGTGGACTCCCCAGCGGCTTGGGGTCAAGGCTGGAGCATGCCCCACCAACAGCGGATCTCATTTTTAACCTAGATATGCGGCAAAAAACCTTTAAGGGCATCCTGGAGATCATCAGTGGGAAAAGGTACGGATTTATCCGGGGACTGCGCTCCAATATGCCGAAGACTCCCAGTGATCCGTACTGCAGTGCGCATGTCGTTCAGCGCTACAATCTGCGGACCGGCGTTCTCCTTGAAGGAACGCTGCGGCCTGGGCGCAAGGGCGATATGCAGGTGGACATACTGCAGTCGGTCATGGGCATTGACCCCAGACAATGGGCTAAGGTGCAGCCTTTCGGTACCGGAGATATCATCTATCCGGAGGAAAAGCTGAGGCTGGTCAAGAGTCCGCGGGATATCAGTATGCGGGTGGTGGATCTGGTTTGCCCGATCGGTAAGGGCCAGCGGGCTCTCATTGCTGCGCCGCCCCGGACCGGCAAGACCCTGCTGTTGAAAGAAATAGCCGCCTCGCTGACGCGGAACCATGCTGAAGTGGACCTGGTGGCGCTCCTGGTGGACGAGCGGCCGGAAGAAATCACCGACTTTAAGCGCAACACCAACTGCACCGTGTTTGCCTCCTCCAGCGATCTGGACGAATACAATCATGTCCGCGTGTCCGAGTTGGCTCTTGAGTATGCCCGGCGCCTGGTGGAGCTCAAACGAGATGTGGTCCTGCTATTGGACTCGCTCACGCGTTTGGGGCGCACATTCAACCTGTATGGCGAGGGCAGCGGACGCACCATGTCGGGCGGACTGGATGCGCGGGCGATGAAAATTCCCAGGCGGCTGTTTGGCAGCGCCCGCAACATTGAGCATGGAGGTTCCCTGACGATCATTGCGACTGCCCTGATAGAGACGGGCAGTCGCATGGATGAAGTGATCTACGAAGAGTTCAAAGGGACCGGCAATGCCGAGGTTGTGCTTGACCGCAGGATGGCCGACAAGCGGGTATGGCCAGCCATCAATATGCGCAAGACCGGAACGCGCAACCAGGACCTCCTGCTCGGCCCCAATGTTCACCAGCAACATCGCTTGGTCGGGCTGTTGAACAGCCGACACCCCATGGATGCCATGGAGACGCTGACGCGCCACATGCGCAGCTTACCAACCAATGAACTGCTGGTAAACACCCTGGTCGGGGATTTATAAGCCATTCTACACCAATTTTTGATCTGCCGCCCACAACAACGGCCTGCCGATTCCGTTGTATGGGGGGCAAATCCACACCGCGGATATGAGAAAAAAGTTTGACCAGATTGTCGCGCTGTGCAAACGGCGCGGGTTCATATTTCAGTCTTCCGAAATCTATGGCGGCTTGGGGGCCACCTACGATTACGGACCCATGGGAGCCGAGCTCAAGCGCAATGTGCGGGATGCGTGGTGGCGGCACATGGTATACGGCCACGACAATATTGAGGGACTGGATTCGGCCATCCTGATGCATCCTGCCGTTTGGAAAGCCTCCGGCCATGTGGATGCCTTTCATGATCCGCTGATTGACGATAAGGTCTCAAAGCGCCGCTATCGTGCAGATCTGCTGATCGAGGGCCATATTGAGCGCCTCAAAGCTAAGGGCAAAGACGACCAGGCGAATCAGGTGCACGCGAGCTATGTGGCGGCACTGAACAGCGATGACCTCTGCAAGGCGCTGCATGCGGTTATCATGGAGAATGAAATTCGTGGGCCGGACTCCGGTGCCTTTGATTGGACGAAGGTACGGCAGTTCAATATGATGTTTGAGACATCCTTGGGTGCAGTGGCATCAGAAGACTCCAGTATCTACCTGCGCCCGGAAACTGCTCAAGGCATCTTTGTGAATTTTCAGAATGTGCTCAACACCAGTCGCGTCAAGATTCCGTTCGGTATCGCCCAGGTGGGCAAAGCATTCCGCAACGAGATAGTGGCCCGTCAGTTCATATTCCGGATGCGCGAATTTGAGCAGATGGAGATGCAGTACTTCGTAAGGCCCGGCACTCAGATGGAGGCCTATGAGCATTGGCGCGAGCGCCGTTGGAACTGGCATATGGCCAACGGGATCAACGAATCGCATCTGCGGTGGCATGTCCACGAAAAACCGGCGCATTATGCGGATGCTGCTGTGGATATTCAGTACAAGTTCCCCATCGGCTGGCAGGAAGTTGAAGGCATCCACTCAAGAACAGACTACGATTTGAGCCGCCACCAGGCGTACTCATCCCGGAAGCTGCAGGTATTTGACACGCAGCGCCGTGAGCGTTATGTGCCCTTTGTGGTAGAGACCTCAGCGGGGCTGGATCGGACGGTACTGATGCTCATCTGCGAGGCTTACGACCAGGATCATAGAGGCGGTGCTTCCCGAACTGTTCTCCGATTTGCGCCGGTCCTGGCCCCCATCAGGGCAGCGGTGTTTCCACTGGTGCGCCGGGATGGCATGCCTGAGCGCGCGCGCGCCATGTACGAGACCTTGCGTGCGCGATGGCGCGTGGCCTACGATGAACGGGGCTCTATCGGTAAGCGGTATCGGCGTATGGATGAGGTGGGCACGCCACTTTGCATTACGATAGACAGTGAGACGATGGATGGTCACGGCGCTACGGTACGCAATCGGGATACGTTGGAGCAGGTGCGTGTGGATGACAGTCAAATGGAGGCATACATAGTAGCGGTGTCGGGCAGCTGACCCGCTCGTCCACGCACATGGCGATTCCGGGATTCGGCGGGCAAATACGTCGCCTGAGGCTTGGAAAAGCTGCAGCGCGACCTTTTCAGACTGGGTTTAGTCCCGAGCACCTGACCGATTGTGCCCCCAAAGTCGCTGAGCGAGGGGCTGGCCCCACCCCGGTCCGCCTCCCCCGTCAAGACGTACTTCACCGTATGCGTTCGATAAATCTGATGCCCGCCCGCATAACCCGCTATTCAGCGGGTCCGTACGCCTGATTCGAGTTGACTACAGGTGCCGCAAGCCATCCGCCCTCAGTACCATCCCAATCCATCGTTCAACCAACAGAAGGCCGAGATCCGAAAATGCCCGCATTCTGCCTGAGGTATAATCGCATCAGTTGGGATCAGGGAGGGTTCAGGCGCGCCGCGCCGGAACAGCCATGTGTACCAGGTTGGATTCCGCCTGAGTGATGGTCGATTGGTAGGCTACCCCGGGCTTCGGCAGGCCAGCCGAATAACGATTTGCCGGCGAGTCGTAAAAATTGCGGAGCAGGAAGTCAATAAATTCGTAGGGTGTAAGTGGCCGCGTAACTGGAATGCGGCATTGACTTACACTTCCAATCGTAAAGTGAGCCGCAGGATGAACCACATCCCGCTGTGCTTCCCGGTCAAAATCAAAACGGAACGGGGTAGGGGGCCATCCGCGGGCGATCGTGTCTATATTGATGTTGCTCTGCACAAAATCCTCTCTGTTGAGATGGAAGTCGCCCAGCCAGGGGTGGGGCAAATAAGCGAGCCGATGGCGAATCAATTTATTGCGCTTGAACTCATAGTGCAGTTGCACCAGCGCCTCATCCAACATTCTGATGCTGTACACTCCGCGCCGGGAGGATTCAAGATAGACCCCTGCATAAGATTGGTTACGCGATGCAGATTTAATGTGCTCGATGCCTCCAAATGTGATTGTTACCAGTCCACGGCTCGATTTGCGCCTTGGGGCCCGTTGATCCTGCACCAGACCCAGACCGTGCATGAAACGAATCGTGCCCGTGATCTGGGAACTCACCTGTGAAGGGTTCGGCATCAGGCCTATTGCATCTGCTGAAGCAATTCAATGAGCTTGGTTCGGGTGTCGGGATTCAGATCTCCCGCGTCCATCGCGCCGGATTCCAAATCACCCAACAGGCCCGCCATGGCCTGATTGCCACGTTCTAGCATCGCTTCCTCCTCTCTGGACATGTCACGGTGAATTGAGCGCAGGTGGTGCCGCTCCTCTTCACTGGGGTACCTGAATGAAAGCCTGAAATCATGGCCCTTCAACTCGGAGAATTCCTGGTAAAGCGCCTCCATTTGTTCTCCCACCCCGAGAACTCGCACCCAGGCCTTGGTCCTGGTAATGGCTGTGAAGAGGCGGTTTCGAATGCTGGCCAAATTCCTCTTTGCGAACAGTCCTTCGTGCGCGTTTATCACATACACCATTCCAGCCTCGTTTCCTTTGGCGCGATGCACACTCGTGATCGTGACGGATTGTTGATCCTGCCGCAAAAAAGTGTCGGCATCCGTGTCCACGCCTGCAAGGTGTGCGGGAATGTCACGGTCATATAGCTCTTGCTGGATGGATCCGACGGCACCTCTGAGGGATACAGGATCGGGATGGATCACCATGAGGTCACTCGGCAGCAGTCGGTCATGTTCAAGGTTGTCTTGGATGGCCTTCACCAGCCACTTTCGCTGCTCCTTCGCGGTTGCGAAAGCCTTGAACTGGATGAGGTCGTCAGGACTTGAATGTTTCTGCAAAAATGTGGGACTTGAGCTTGGGGTTCGGGCCAGCTCAACCTGGGATCGTGGCTCTAGGGCTCCGCTAAACACCTCATATCCTATGTCCTGCCACAATTCCGGGTGATCAAACATTTGCACCAGTCCCGTGCCTGAATCGCCACAGGAGCGGCGATAAATCCCGAAGCCTAAGGCGTGCGCCGTTGCTAAGACAGGCCCCGGTGTTCGGTAGCACTTCGGGAGGATAATATCATCCTTCGGAGTCGTTCCTGTGGTCTTGGACAATTGCACCCGTGGAGATCCATTCCGTTGCCCGAATATATCTTCAGGCGGCGGCACAGATGTACCGGTAAGGTTCTGGAGCTCGTCATAGCAGTAAACGAGTCTCCTGGGCGACTTCAGAAAACGGTGGCACAGGCGAAGAAAAGCGGCAGGCAGGTCCTGCGCCTCATCAATAAGCAGTACATCATAGAACGGCTTCGGCTTACGCGACTTCTCCAATGCCCTTTGGCAAGCACCGGCAAAAGCTTCGTCCCGCCCATACAACCTCGATGCCTCACCGAAATTCATGAACTCAAGATTGTGCTGCTCGCAGAACTTATGATATACACCCGTCTGATCCATTGCTCCACGCGCTCCCCACGCATTAAGGATATGCAGCGAATTCCAATTAGGCTCTGCTTGCGCATCTTCAAAGACAAATCGCTTGATAAGTCGCCGAAATTGGCTCTTCAGTGATCGGGTATGAAATGTAACACCGATGTTCCAATCCGGGTGCAGCACATGCAGGTAGGCAGCCTTGCGCGCCAGTACCACGGTCTTGCCGGAGCCAGCCAGCCCCCGGATTCTTTGGACACCGTCAACCGTCTCAATCGCACCATCTCGCTGGTCATTGTCCAAGGTAACAAGCGCGTTTTCGATCTTTGTAAGCTTACCACAGCGCGTATTGGCAGAGCAGTTGTTACGCTCCGATCGGCCCAGTCGAATCGTTGTGACTCCATCCAAGGCCGACAATACTTCGCGGAAAAGGGTGTCGCTACCGGAATTCTTATTGAACTTACCAATGGCTGTTCGCAAGTCATCTGGACTTGAGACCAACACTCTATCGCTTTCAGTCGCTCTTGGCGAACAACCCGGTGCGTAAGAAATCGTGTTGATGGTGACGCGCAGCTGCCTCTTGTCCACCAGCGAAGAGTGGAGCTTCAGCCTGGCCTCCATCCGGTTGTAGGCATCGTCCTGGCGCTGCCGATAATTGCCCGGGTCCTGTCCATCCACTAAATCGAAAAGTAACAGGTTGCCATCCCGGGCAAGCAGCAGGGCATCGATGGGATGGGCTGCCTCAGAGGATCGCACAATCGGAAAACCTATGTAAAGCTGCCCGGTTAACCCGGGCGTATCCCGCAGAATCCGGGCCAGCTTCTTGCTGGCCACGGGACTTCCTCCCAAGCCTGTTGTCACATTTAACATTATCTGGCAGTTTTCGTCTCGCAGGACCAATGGCTTGACTTACAAACGGAGAGAATTACCGGTTCCCATCATCCGGCGAACTGCCGTCAGAATGGTCGCCTTGGACCGCATCAGGTAGAATTAGGGGCCAAGGAGCTGCGAAGATCTGCAGCGGCAGGGTCTTGAGCCTGGAATTGATTTTGCGTCAACGCGTGTCTGTATCACCCGGAGGACGACTCTCGGCGAAGGACTTTAAGAAATCCTCGTTACCGGCAGGCCAAGTCATCACTCAGCACGCTCAATTGCGGCACTCCCGATACAGTTGCACAAGCCGCTCGAGGCCGCCGGACAATAACCGCCAAATCAGTCCGCTCGTACCAGCCTCTGCGCTTGCATAGCCTTCCGGGCGGATGGTGCTCGGAGGCTTCATCAGGAGTTTGGGCTGATACCGGTCGCCGTGCGCTCAACCGCCCCCCACACGCGCAGGGCGTTGCTGCCGAGAATCTTCGCGATGTCATCTTCCGAGTATTCGCGCCGCAACAGTTCAGCAATAAGGTCCGGATAGGTGGAAACATCCTGCAAACCCGCTGGCAATGCGGTAACGCCGTCATAGTCGCTGCCCAATCCGACATGATCGATACCCGCAATCTGAACAACATGATCAATATGGTCAACCAACTCCTCCAGTGTGCCGATCGGATTATTCTTGCGCTGGGCCTGCCGATAGCGGACACCCTCTTCGCTGTACGGATCAATGCTGTTGGCGGCGAGATGCTCGTCAATCCGGTCTCCCAGCTGCCGACTGAGTGCCTGATACTCGCCGCGCACGAAGACCGACCCGAAGCTGACCATGATCACTCCATCCCGTTCGGCCAGCATCCGTATGAGCTTGTCGCTCAGGTTACGCTCCCATCCCGGCGTAAAATTTCGCGCGGATGAATGAGTCGCGATCACCGGAGCCGCCGACCTGCGTAGCACCTGCACAATCGTGCTGTCGGTCAAATGCGACACATCAACCATGATGCCCAGCCGGTTCATGTGGTCAACCACCTGTTCTCCCAACGGACTGAGTCCTCCCCAGGTGCGGGTGGAGTCGTAGGACGAATCACAGAGCTGGTTGTCGCGGCCGTGCGTGAGCGTGATATAGCGGATGCCTCGGTTGTAGAAGTGCTCCAGATCCTCAAGACTGTGGATCGGGGCACCGTTTTCCATCCCCATGGGCAGAGAAATCAGCCCCGTCTGCTGGTGGTTCAAGACATCGGCCGTGCTGGTCGCCACGGCAAACTTGTCCGGCGCATGGCGGGCAAACCCCTCCACCATGTCTATGAGTGAATCAGCCAACGACCGGGCCGATCCGGGAACATCCTGGCGTGCCGCCGGGATGTAAACGGACATGAAAGGGGCATTCAGACCGCCCGCTTTGGCTCGAGGATAGTCAAAATCACCCCCAATAGTGGGCTGGCTGATGTCTTCCGCAAAGTTGGTCATGCGATAGGGGATATCAATATGACCATCAATGATGAGCAGGGAATCAGCCAGCTGCCGGGCCCTTTCTGCATACGGATCCGCCCCGCTGCCGCAGCCTCCCAAAATCAGTACAGCCGTACATAAGCAAGCAAATCTCATGGAATGCTCAATCTGGTTACGGTAGCGCATCAACGGGCGGTCGCCATCTGCCGCACCTCACGGATTACGACAACCTTCACCTGACCGGGATATTGCAGCTCCGCTTCAATCCGTTCGGCAATGTCGTCGGCCAACTCACTCATACGCACATCCGAAACCCGCTCGTGCTCCACCAGCACCCGGACCTCTCGGCCTCCCTGGATGACGTAGGCCTTACTGACACCCTTGTACGACTCGGCAATATTCTCCAGATCCTGCAGACGCTGCAAGTATTCTTCGTACTGCTCCCTACGGGCACCCGGGCGGCTGCCGCTAATGGCATCGGCGGCCTGAACGATCGGCGATATCAGGTTGGTCATGGGGATTTCATCGTGGTGCGCACCTACGGCGTTGCACACATCCTCACTCTCCCGATACCGTTTGCACATCTTCATGCCGACCAAAGCGTGAGTCAACTCTTCGGAATCCGGAATGACCTTACCGATATCGTGCAGCAGACCTGCACGGCAGGCCCGCTTGGCATCGAGTCCCAGTTCCCCGGCGATCATCGTGCAGATCCGGGCTACTTCAATGGAATGCTTCAGCAGATTCTGGCCGTAACTGCTGCGGTACCGCATGCGCCCGACAATGCGGATCAGCTCCTTGTGCAGTCCCCGGATGCCCAAGTCTATGGCAGTCCGCTGGCCAATCTCCTTCAGCTCGGTTTCCACACTGGATGTAGCACTGGCGACATACTTCTCAATGCTCTGCGGATGAATCCGCCCATCCTGAAGCAGCCTGCTCAACGCAATACGGGCCACCTCACGCCGATAAGGGTCAAAGCTGCTCAGCACAACAGCCCCAGGCGTGTCGTCAATCAGGACATCTACGCCGGTAGCCGCCTCAAAGGCCCGAATGTTGCGCCCTTCCCGTCCGATAATGTGTCCCTTAACGGACTCGGATTTTACATGTACGACTGAAATCACGGGATCCAGCGTGTCGCTGGCGGCCAGACGCTGCACGGCGGTCACCACTATATTGCGTGCCTCCCGCTGGGCGGTCCGGGTGGCTTCATCCCGCACGGCCTGAATCTTGGCCAGAGCGTTGAGCTTGGCCTGATCCACCAGCTCTTCCCGCAGCATGGCTTCGGCATCACTGGTGGAGAGCCCCGCAATCTGTTCCAATTCCGAGGTCTTGCGGAGAATGGCTTCCTTTAGCCGGAGCTGATCCTCGTCCAGTGCCTGCTGCTTGACGCTTAAGGCCGCGAGTTCTTCGTCCAACTGTGCGTGCCGCTGAGCGGCTTCGCTGCGGAGCGATTCAGCCCGGGCACGCAGCTTTTCGGCCTCGCTGCGGACCTTCTTCGCTTCGCGCTGCAGCTGCTTAACGGCCCGGGTGCCCTTATCTAGAAGGGACTCGCGCTGCTGTAGTTTTGCGGTTCTGCTGTTGAGTTTGGAATGGCGCCTATCCAGTCTATTCCTGAATCGGCGCTGACTCCGGCGGATTTCCTCACGCTCCTTCTCCAAGGCGGTCCGGGCAGATTCAAGTGACCGATGGTCTTCTTCAAATTCGCTGCGCGCTTCCGCGGCGGCCTGATCGCGAAGGGAGGCGACATCCTCCTCGGCTCTTGCCAGCAGGTCAGAAGCCTCCCTCTGACTCTGGCTGATGATTCGGTTGCGCTTGCGCACCAGAATCCATTTGTACGTGACGAAACCCGCACCATAGGCGGCCAAGGCTACAATCAACAGCAGAACGGCATCAATTATGCCGGTCATACTGAGAGTGATAAGTGGTAACCGGTAAAACTATGCAGCCCGCATGAAATGGTTCCAATCTGCGGGGACCTCTCGGCTGGCCCGTTCAACAGACGCTCCCGAAATGCCCAGGGGACCGGGATTGCCCTGTCCGACACATCCCGGTCAAAGCCGGTCCACAAGGCCGCCCAAATGTCCCTCAATCCCTCCTGAACCGGCGCACCCAAACCGATACGCCCACAAACGCGCACGCCGGCCCCCGGATGTCTACTCTACTATCTGCCCGGGCTGCGAATCCACGCACTTGCGGCATCAAAGCTAAAGAGTCCCTGCGCACGGGACACTGCAGCCCCTGACCTCACCATGACCCAAGGAGCTGTCAGCTGAGGGGAATGCGGCAACAAGCGACTCAAGGGATAAAGCTCTGAAACTGCCTTAGCACCGAGCGGCGAGCCGGGGTAAACTCTGCCGCCGGGAACCCGTCCGGATGACATCACGGGTGGGATTGGATGGCAGCAGCACCCCAGACTCAGTCAAACAGCCAGCTTTCCGGAAGGGGTCTTCTGGTTACATTTGCAGCCGGGAGATCACAACCCCGCCGTGTCCGGTGATCCAATCTCATAGACATGGACACCTCCTCCATTCCTGTCCAACTGATAGAGGCGATCATTCATGACGTACGAGTCACGGTTTTCGGGCAAGTCGAATGAGTACAGATAATCACCGGTGGGCGCATCATAGACATCTATGACTCTCCCATCTTCTAGGTCCGCTTGGACATATATCCGGTCTCCTACGACACTGACATCTCCGTGAATGTAACCGCCCACGGTGCGGTAACCCATAAGGCCACCGCCAAAATCCCTACCCTCCCACTCCGGCGTGTCGGTCGTATTTCAATCTGGAGTACTGCGAGCATACGCCACAGCCCTACTGGGCGTGTATTGGACAATCACGGGGAAATTGATCGGCGGATAGACCAAGCTCTCCTTGTTCACCGCCAGATGTCCAAGAAGCATTCCGTCTCCGGGCATCCCATTAGGGTCTTGGGGAACTGACTTAAACGCCACGATATCATCTCCCATCCTGCTTTTGAACAGATATTCAAATTGAGCAGTCATGGCATAAACACGCCCGCCTCCCGTCACATTGTATCTGACCGGAAAGTAGGAGGTGGATTCTGACCTCAGGTATGAGCCATCCATCGCGAAAAACTGCACCTTGCGCGCCGAATTGTCAACCACATCCACGACAGCATCACCGACAACCCCTGTCCAATACGCTCACGAGCTCTCCCGGACCCTCGCCAATCCCCAATCCGTAGGAGGCCGCATAATCTCCGTTCTCATCGAATCGATGAATTTTAATGACACCAAAATCCACCACAAATAAATGGTCGTGCTGGTCAGCGCGCACGGCTTCTGGGGTGTAAAAGAAGTGACCAGCCAGGCTGTCCGGCTCTTTCGGGACCCGAAAGAGTTCCCGTGTTCGGATTGTGTCCGGGAAGATTCGTCCCGGCACATCTTGCGGAATCACGGACGTAAGAGACAATGGCGGAACTTCAAAGATGCCCGACGAAGAGTCAGGACTGCACGAAACCCCACAAAAGGCAATTGCTGGGATGCACCACAGCTAAGATCGGGGCGCAGCCCATGATCGGGCCGGACCCGATGGCGTGCGGATAAAGATTCGGTCTGCCAAATGGATGTGCCGCTGCCATTGGACAATCATATCCCCTATGGATGGGTGAACGCTCAGCCTGTGATGGGCACAAGCCAACAAAACCTGCTCCCAGATTTGTCCGACCTCTGTCGGATACTCACACTGATGGTCCCCATCTGCATACAATTAGCCTACTCCACGCAGCCACGCCCCACGGCTGTTGCGAATAAGGGCCTGATGACATCCGCAGCGGCGGGTATAGAACCCGAATGTAACATTATTGGGCACTGCTCAAACCCCTTCATCGTCCCCTGCGTAACTAAAACGACCTCCTGCGAGGGTGGGGCCTGATGGCCAAGCCTGAAGCCAGCTCCCGTTTTGGAAAGTGTCGGTTCCAACCAAGACCACTGCGAACGCCACAGGACGGACAATTAAACAGCAGCCGTCAGCTTGGGTTTCTTTCGGACTCCAGCGCACTGGCGAGTTCTCGGTCAAGGATGGCGACTTCCTGATCCAGTGCGGACAGCAGTACACTGGAAGTATCGCGGGCGGCACTGAGCTCTTCCGCCAAACCCAGAGCTACCACGACTGCGGCCACGACATCCGGATGTCCCTGGTGCTTCTGCTTGAAATCCTCAATCCGCTCATCCACCATTTGCGCGAGCCTCACCATTGCCTGTTCATCTTCAGCCTGCACCCTTAACGGGTATTCCCGCCCGGCAATACGGACCCTGATGGACTTCATCATGGCCTAGGCCTCATTCTTGGCCAGGTAGGTGTCTATGGCAGCTATGAAGGTGTCCAGCCGTTTGCGGAGGTGCTCGGGCGTATCACTGATCTTTACGAGCGTTTCATCGACATCCCCAACAGGGCCGCGCTCAAGTTCCAGTATGCGCTCCTCCAGTTTGCGGTTCTCCTCACGGAGGCGGCCCAGCTCATCTACCGCCTTGGTGATCCGGTCACGCAGCCGGCGCAGCGACTCCGCTCCGCGAAGCGCAACCAGCGAGGGCATGCCAATCTGGTCGGCAGGCGCTGACCCTTGGGCGTTTTCGGCCGGACGCTGATCACGAGGCATACGTACAGAGACAATCCGATATTAAGGTAGATTAAAAGCTGTACTTAAACAAATGGTTCAACCCAAACTGTTTAAGTGCAACTCAAGAGCGCAGTTCTGCGCCGTAAAGCTCATGTAATGCTTTTACTACCTGACCCACCTTTCGGTCAATCTCGCGGTCTCGTAACGTTCGGCGGGCACCAAAGCGCAGGGCGAAAGCCAGGCTTTTCTTGCGGGACCCCAACCGGGGATCTTCGTACAGATCGAAAACGCGTACGTCCTGGAGTAGCGGGGCCCCCACGTTTCGGATAGTCTCCAGCAAGGGTCCCGCGGACTGGGAGCTTGGCAGGACCACGGCAATGTCCCGGTCTGCTGCAGGATGTCTGTTGACGGGCGTGAACTTACGACGAGAATTCTCCTCGGCGTGCAACACCAGCCGGGTCCAGTTGAATTCAGCAAAATAGGCGGGCGAACGCAGATCCCACTGCCGCTGTAGGTCCGGATGCAGCTGAGCTATGCAGCCGAGCCGGTGCTTATGATAGAACAGCGTCATCTGACAGGCGGTAATGGCCTCCGACTGGTTGTGGTACTGCACCCGCACATCAGAAAGTCCGAAGGCGGCCAACAGGTGCTCTATATCACCCTTGAGGTCAAAGAAGTCGGCATCGCGGTCTTTGTCGTCCCAGGCCTTCGGTCGAATCGGACCGCTGATGCCCATTATGAGCGTTTCGTATTCCGCGTATCCATCAATGTATACCGCCTGTTCAGCGGTTCGATGGAACACATGCCCGAACTCATAAAACCGGAGTGGGCTCTGTCCGTGATGGGTGTTGAACTGCATAACTTTCAGCAGTCCCGGAAGCAGGGTCGGCCTGAGCGTTGTCATGGATGTGGACACCGGATTCAATGTCTCCACGACCGGATATCCCGTACCCAATGAAGGGTCAGAGAACTGCTCGGCGACATCCTTTTCCACAAGGCTGTTCGTATAGATCTCCCGATATCCCCTCCCGTTAAGCAGGACATGAACAGACTCTCTCCTGGTGTCTATCGGTCGTTCAAGCGGAACGCTGCCCGGTACCGCGGAGGGGTGCGGCTCGCCAATCTGATCCAGTCCGTAGATGCGGGCGACTTCCTCAATCAGGTCGACCTCCAGACTTACGTCCGGACGGTGCGGGGGCACCTGACACCGGAGCGAGTCACCAGCCCTCCTGACACCAAACCCCAACGCGTTCAGAATACGGACAACCTCCTCCGCCGGAATGGTGATGCCCAGAATCACGGGGATGCGAGACAGCCTAAGCGTGACCGCAGGGAGCACGAGCGGGTTGGGATGTACATCAATGCATCCCTCTACAATCTGTCCGCCGCTTAATTCAGCCATCAGTAGGGCCGCGCGCACGGCGGCACGGACCTGGCCGGAGGCATCCACGCCGCGCTCAAATCTGTAGGACGCATCGGTTTGTATCCCCAACCTGCGGGCCGTGCGGCGCGTGGCGGAGGGATCAAACCAGGCGCTCTCTATAAGCACCGTAGTCGTGGACTTATCCACCTCAGAATTGGCCCCGCCCATGATCCCTCCAAGTGCCACCGGCTGCTGCCGGTCGCAAATAAGTACGGTGTCCGCGGGAAGGGTATGCTGCTTGCCATCGAGCGTGGCAAACTGCTCGCCGCCCTTGGAGGCACGAACCATGATCTCTCCGCCTGCAATCCGGTCATAATCGAATGCGTGCAGGGGCTGTCCGCATTCGTACATGACAAAGTTGGTGATGTCGACAATGTTATTGATTGGGCGTAGCCCAACGGCGATAAGTCGCTGTTGAAGCCATTGAGGCGACTCACCAACCCGAACACCTCTCACCAGCATGGCCGCGTAGCGGCGGCAGAGTTGCGTACACTCAATTGAGACGGACAGCTGTATACGGATCGCCTCAGAGTCCTCCGGGAGCGGGCATGTCGGCAGGTGGAGCGCCGTGCGCGTTACCGCGGCTATATCACGCGCCACGCCAATATGGCAGGCCGCATCCGGGCGGTTCGGGGTAATCACAACATCAAAGGTCATATCACCGACTCCGCTCCCGACGCGCCTCAGGTAATCCGCCAACGGTTCACCCGGCACAGCCCGGCCCTCCAGTACCATTATGCCGGAATGGTCATCCGAAAGCCCCAGCTCATCCTCTGCGCAGATCATGCCGGCAGATTTCACGCCGCGGAGTTTGGCGGTTTTGATCTTTACGGACTTACCGTTAATCGACAGCGAGCAGCCGGGCAATGCTACCGGGACATGTTGTCCGGCACGGACATTGGGTGCGCCGCATACAATCTGCGCCGGAGCATCCGATCCGACTTCAACGCGGCATACTGTCAGCCGGTCGGCATTGGGATGAGGCTGTACATCCAGTACATGGCCGACCACCACCCCATCCACTGAGGGTCCGATAGAGGTAACATCTTCAACCTCCAGCCCCGACAGGGTCAATTGTTCTTCCAGCTCCGCAGTTGACATGGAGATGTCCACATACTCCTGCAGCCAGTTGAGGGAGATTTTCATGGGAAGCGCGCGGCCTCAAAACTGATCCAGGAAGCGGAGATCGTTTTCGTAGAATGTGCGGATATCACTGATCCCGTATCGCAGCATAGCCGGTCGCTCCACGCCCATACCGAACGCGTATCCGGTGTAGCGCTCGGGATCCACTCCGACTGCTTCCAGCACATTGGGATGCACCATGCCGCTTCCCAGAATCTCCATCCATCGCCCGCCCTTCGGGTGTTCAGGCAGGGCCCACCACACATCCAGCTCCGCACTCGGTTCGGTAAACGGAAAAAAACTGGGTCTGAACCGAAGCCGTACATCGTCTCCAAAAAATGCCCGCGCAAATCCGAAAAGTGTATGCTTCAAATCGGCCATCGTTACTCCGGTGTCCACCACAAGGCCCTCAACCTGATGAAACAGGCAGTAGGACTTATAGGTGATGGCCTCATTACGGTAGACGCGCCCCGGCGCTATAAGCCTGAAGGGTGGGTCGCCGGCCAGCATGGTTCGGATTTGTACCGGTGAAGTATGCGTCCGCAGCATTACCCCGCCGGTGCCCTGATCGGAGGCTTCTACAAACAAGGTGTCCTGCATATCCCGCGCCGGATGGTCCACCGGGAAATTCAGCGCGGTGAAGTTGTGCCAGTCGTCTTCGATTTCCGGCCCCTCGGCCACTGCGAACCCCATACGGATAAAGATGTCCTTAATCGCGGCCAGCGCCTGGGTGATGGGATGGCGGGAGCCGGGCCATTGGTTACTCCGGCCGGGCAGCGTCAGGTCCAGTCCCTGCACCGCTGCCTCCTCGGTAGTCACACTGGTGCGGGCGGCCTCGAGTTTTGCCCGCGCAAAAGTACGCAGTTCATTCAGGAGGCGGCCCGCATCCCGACGCTCTTTCGGCGGCAGCTGCGGAATGTGTTTGAACAGCCGTGTGATCCGCCCATTCTTCTGGCCGAGGAAACGGATACGGAAGTGTTCCAGTTCCTCGGCGGAATCCAAGGACGCGGCCTCCACCTGGTGGCGGAGTGCAGCGGCGGCGGTATTCAGCGAGTTTTCCTCCATATACGCGATACAAACAAAAAAACCCGCCAGACCTGCGATGCAGGGGCGGGAACAGACGCGGCAACCAACATGGTCATTCCTACCCCTGACTGGAGCAGGGGTCGAAAAATACCTGATACATGCCCAGGCCTACTCCTGAGCCGCAGCCTGCACCACGGCAGCAAAGGCCTCGGGCTCGTTCATGGCCAGATCAGCCAGCACCTTGCGGTTGATCTGGATACTGCGTTTCCGCAACGCACCGGCCAGCCGGGAGTAGGTCGTGCCGTGCTGGCGGGCCGCCGCATTGATACGAATAATCCACAAGCGACGGAACTGCCGTTTGCGCTGCCGCCGGTCCCGATAAGCATACTGGAGTCCCTTCTCAACCGCGTGCTTAGCAACGGTGTAGATTTTGCTGCGGCTCCCCCAATATCCCTTGGCTTGCGTCAGGACTCGCCTGCGTCGGCGGCGGGACGCGACATTATTGCGTGCGCGTGGCATGGATGTTTAGCTCAGGTAAGTGATGGTCAACTGCCCAGAAGGCGCCGTAGACGCGGCGCATCGGCGGCATCAACCAGCGTCTTCTTCCGCAGATCGCGCTTACGTTTGCGCGTTTTTTTGGTCAGGATGTGACTCCGGAATGCATGGGCGCGCTTTAGCCCGCCGGTGGCGGTACGCCGAAAACGCTTTTTGGCCCCGCTATTCGTCTTCGTTTTGGGCATTTTGAAAAAATCAAGACCAAGTGAACGCTACCAACAGGATGGAGGTTCCGAGAAAATGCGCACTCCGGCGCGGTTATTTGGCCTTCAATGGAGACAGGATCATAGTCATGCGCCTGCGCCCCTCCATGCGGGGTTCCTGATCGACCGCGGCGACATCCTTGAGGGCCTCGCTGAACCGGTCCAGGATGGCCCGTCCCTGATCCTGATGGATCACTTCCCGCCCGCGAAACATCACGAACGCACGGACCTTGTTGCCCTCAATGAGGAATTCGCTGGCATGCTTGGTCTTGAATTCAAAATCATGCGTGTCGGTACGCGGACGGAAGCGGACTTCTTTCAACTGAGTCTGATGCTGCCGTTTTCGGGACTCGCGCTCCTTTTTCTTCTGTTCGTACTGATACTTGCCGTAGTCCATGATCTTACAGACCGGCGGCCTGGCTGTCGGGGCAATCTCCACAAGATCCAGCCCCTGATCCTGGGCCATGGCTCGTGCCTCATCGATGGAGTACACGCCATGCTTGCCATTTGGATCAACCACACGCACATATTCGGCCTCGATGTATGCGTTGATCTGGATTCTGTCACGTTTCGCGATGGTGGTAGCGGTCTAATTCAAGGGCAAAAGGGTTTCGGTAAACCTGTCATGTGGGTCCTAATGGATTCGAACCATCGACCTCTACGATGTCAACGTAGCGCTCTAACCAACTGAGCTAAGGACCCTGGCAAATCCCGTTTAATGTACTGCGGCATCCGAAGATTCAGCAACCGTTAGAGGGGTGTAGTGAGGCGTACCGTGGCTGACCCGGACCTGCCGGGCAGAATGTCCAGCGAAACACGGGGTGCCTGCTTGCGTCTGGCCGCGCGCAAGGCCTGCACGGCCGACAATACCCGGTTACCGACCATTATCGCCACAAACAGGCTCCTGCGCTGCGACCAACGGTCAGCTTCGGAGCGCAAATCACGATAGGCCTGCAGGTCGGCGGCAGATTGCCAGGACCAGTGATAATCAGGGCTTGCAATATAGTTGAGCTGGTCCCAGCGCCGACTGCGGAGCTGTTCGTCACGGAAGTCGTCGGACGAGTAATGCTGCCCGATCGTAACAAAAAAGGTCCGATCTTTGCCATCAACACGGGCACCGGCCCGGGAGGCCGCCCAGGTACGATAGCTCTCCTCGGTCTGACCGTGATGCCACTGACTGGTAATCATCCCTGCAAGGTACAAAGATTCCGATATCAGATACAGGCTGGCACTGCCCTGCCAGCGGGAATCATTGACATAGCGCTGTCCCAGACCCGGGACCAGAAAACTCAGCAAGGCGGCCCGGCCCGGCTTGGGAGACGCTTGCGCGGCCGCCCAGCGGCACGGAATCAACAACAAGGCTGCTACCAAGGCCGTTCCAGCATAGTGAAGCATACAGGCTCTAACGCATGGATCGGCTTGCAGGTGCCCAAAACAAATCTTGGGAAGTATCGGTTGCCGAAGCCCGGATGCTCCAGGACAAACTGGCCGCTGAGGTTGTCGCGCGCCCGCTGATCGGACCGGTGCGACGGATTGCGGGAGTAGATGTGAGCGTTCGCGGTGGGCGGTGTCGCGCCGCCATTGTCGTTATGGACTATCCTGGCTGCACCGTGCAGGCGGCAGTGTCGGCACAGCAGCGGGTCACCTGGCCGTATGTACCCGGGCTGCTGGCTTTTCGTGAAATCCCGCCGATCATGCAGGCCTGGGAGAAGCTGCATCCGGTGCCGGATGTGATTATGGTGGACGGCCATGGTCGGGCCCATATCCGCCGTTGCGGCCTGGCCTGCCATGTGGGGGTGATGCTGAAGATTCCCACGATCGGTGTGGCGAAGCGGCGCTTCGTAGGCCACCACGAAGATCCGGGAACGGATAAAGGATCTTGGGTCCCGCTGACAGATTCCGACACGGGCGAGTTGTTGGGTGCCGTCGTTCGTACCCGCAGCCATGTAAGCCCGGTGTTTGTCAGTATCGGTCATGCCATAACACTCAAGGAATCGATTGCACTGACGCTGCGCTGTGCTGTACGCTACCGTCTTCCAGAACCCACGCGGCAGGCGCACCTGGAAAGCCGACGCTGGAACCTGGAGGGCTGAATCCCGCGCCCAGATTGAGCAGATGGAACTCAGAAGGCCGTACGCATGCGGATATTGAAGGTGCGCGGGGTCAGGCGGGTGGGGACGCGCTGCCATATACCGGTGGCATCGGGTATCCATGAGTAGGCGACCGTGTTGACGATATCAAAGACATTCAGCAGCTCAGCTGATACTTCAAGTTGTACCGGCCGGGATCGCTGAAGCAGATCGATGATCTTGGTGACCCCGAAATCTACCCGCCGGAATCCGGGGTATCGGGCGGAGTTGCGAGCGCCCGGCAGCTGCACAACCACATTGCCGACGCGGTCTCCGGGGCGCGGCGGCGTATAGGGCAGGCCGCTGCCGTAAAGGATACGCATGTGCAGCTTCCAGGAGGGATCGCTGGGGACATAGTCCTGGACAAACAGTGCAACGGTATGGCGCTGATCTGTGGGACGCGCAAGTTGTCCGCTGTTGTAAGGGGTGATCCAGGCCGGATAAAAGCGCTCTCGGGCCACCATGAAGCTGTAATTGATCCAGCTTTCCATGCCGGGCACAAACTCGCCGCGCGCCTGAAGGTCCAGGCCGTATACACGGCCTCGCGCGTCATTCTCGCCGGAGTAATTGATACGAACGTTTTCCAGGGAATAGGAAATGACCTGCGACAAACGCTTCCAGTACCCTTCGCCACGCAAGTAAATGCGTCGTCGCGGCACGAACAGCTCGGCACCGAGGACCGCTTGGACGGACCGCTGCGAGCGGATATTGCGATTGAGATGGTCCGCTGCAAATACGCCTCCGGCCGGCGTACCACGCAGTTCCCGGTAGGTAGGCTGCTGGTAGTAAACGCCGGTGGCTCCGGTCAGCGTCAGATTGGGCGCAACCTCCACGCTCAGGCTCAGCCGCGGCGAAAGCGTCCACTCCTTGTTGAATGAGTAGCGGTTTGCCCGAACCCCGGCGGTCAGGGCAATCGGCCGCTGCCGCCGGGTCAGGTCTACGACCTGTTCTCCGTACACGCTGACCTGAGCTTCATTCAGCGCAACTGTGCCTTGAATACTGTCGGCAACCACCTGGATCAGGTCGCCTTCCGTACTGCGCCCCTCCACAATGGATCGCTCGTCCAGGTCATCGTCAAACGTCAGTCGGCGTATTGCCCATCCGACTTCGGTCAGGTGGCGTCCGAAAGTCACAAAGTAGGCTCCCTTACCGGTCAGGGTCATTACGTCAACCTGGTTGCTAGCGTGATCCTCCTGTCGGGCCATGCCTCGCGGTATCATCTGCAGATCCGAGTTCTCATCGGCCGCCACATCGTAGATCACGGACTCTCCCTTAAGCAGGTAGGCCTCGGTTTCGGTCGTCCTGTACAGGGAAAGACCATGTTCCGCGCGGACTCGTGAATTCAGCTGCGAGAATATGCGAAGGCCGCCGAAACCGGTTTCATAGCTGTCATTCTCATTGCTGTTGTTGCTGTAGTTGATCCAGACGGACCGTAAATCCACCGGACCGCCATCGGCGGCAACGGTGCCGTAAAAGGTCCGGCGGCCACGCGGGTCAAGCCTGAACACATGACTGGCCCAGATTCCTATGACCTCCAGAGCGTGTTCTTCGCCGAAGACATACATCAGGCGTCCCTGGACATCCTCATAATCGGGCTGGTAGTTGCCCTTGAGCTCCTGTGTGGCAAAGAAGCGGCGCGCCCGGGCCTTGCGAATTCCCAGCTGCCAGGACAGTGGCCCGTGCGTGGACGAGGCGGCCAGTCCGCCATCCAGCAAAGACAGTGAAGCGCTGCCTTCAAAGGTATCACTGCCGGCGTATTCTATATCCAGCGAAGAAGACAGCTTTCCGCCATAGCGGGCCGGAAAACCGCCCGTATAGAGCGTTATGCGACGGGCCAATTCGGGATTCAACAGTCCAATCCCCTCCTGCTCACCCTGCCGAGGCCGGAACGGCATATGGATCTCAAATCCGTTGAGAAATATGAGATTCTCATTGAATCCGCCCCCGCGTACGGAGTACTGGTTGGACAGCTCGTTGGATGAAGACACTCCTGGCAGCACCAGAAGCGCCTGATAGCCTTTGAAGGGTGAGGGCATGAAGCGCACCTGTTCCGGTGTCAGCCTTTGCACGCCGGCCTCAAGGGGTGCCCGTTCTTCCACGACAATCTCCTCGCTGCCCATTATACCCGGCATCAGTCTAACATTGAGGATAACCGGGATTCGCGATGCCACAATTATAGTGTCCACGAAGGGGGTGAATCCGACAAACGAAAACTGCAGGGCATGGCGGCCTGCAGGGAGTTGGAGCGCGTAGCGGCCAGCCGGGTCTGTGGATGTGCCGAAGTCGGTGCCGGCGACCACTACATTAACACCGAAGAGTGCAGAGTCCCGTTCCGCGTCAATGACTTCGCCGCTTACTCGGCCCCAGGACTGCGCAGCGGCCGGACCAGCCGCGAGCAGCAGAACCCACCAGATATATCGCAGCATACTTCGCCCTAACCTCGATGACCATTCAACAACAATGCGACGTAACAAGGACTCAGGCAGGTGCGGTTCGGCAGGCTACTGGGACCATTCCGTTGGCATGCGATCCCAACGGTGCTGACAAAGCTGCCGGATAAGTGCAGCCTCCAGCCGGCCGGCCTGACTGGCCGCCATATTGGCGCGCACATGGCGCAGTTTGCGCATACCCGGGATAACGGTGCTTACGACCGCTTCATCTAGAATGAAACGCAGGGCCATTGCGGCCATCGTGGAATCGGGCGGGACCAGTTCTTTGAGCGGTTCGGCGCGCGCGATGCTGCTGCGCAGGTTTTCCTCTACGAAGTATGTGTTGCGCCAGTCACCTTCCGGCCAGATGCTTTCAAGGGTCAGCTTTCCGGTGAGTGTGCCTTCATCGAACGGGACGCGAGCGATAACCGCGACCTGGTGCTCGCGGCACGCGGGAAACAGGTCATCCTGCGGATTCTGGTCAAAAATGTTGTAGATCACCTGTACACTGTCAACCAGGCCGCTGCGTACCGCGGCTACGCCGTTCCATGGCTCCCAGCGGTTGACACTGATCCCGACAGCCCCAATCTTACCCGCCGTTTTGGCCCGATCCAGTTCCTGCACCCAGCGGTCGTCTGCGAGCCAGGCATCTTCCCAGGTGTGGAGCTGCATTAGGTCCAGCGTCTCCAGCCCGGTATTGGACAGGCTGTGTTCAATGTACCGCCGCACATATTCGGGCGGATAGCAGTCGTCCAGGGTGTGGTGTCGCCGGCTGGGCCAGGCCCGGTTTTTAGGGGGCACTTTGGAGGCTGTATACAGGTGCCGGTCAGGGAAGGCTCTGATCAGTTGCCCGAGCAGCCGCTCACTGTGGCCGTTACCGTAGGCCCAGGCCGTGTCAAAGAAATTGCAGCCCAGTTCTACAGCCAGTTTGAGGGCGCGTGCGGACTGATTGTCGTCCGATCCGGTCCAGCCCGCCATACCCCACATGCCGTATCCGATTTCACTGACCGGCCAGCCGGTGCGTCCGAAAGTGCGGTAATTCATCAGCAGCAGGTTAGCGACAGTGAAAGATTCAAGAGGTCGTGGGTTCCAGATCGCCAGCCTACGGTTGCTGGGCGCGCGAACGGTCCATAGGCTTTGACTCAGGGGCAATTGCCCGTTTGCACATCTGCGCGTGCACCGCACCGGCGGGACTGAAGGCATCGCGCTGCCCCATACCCCGGTGGCTGGCATGGTAGCCGGTCGGGTGCGTGTAATACCATGCGCATGCTGCAGGGTCGGTCTACAGCGATCTCGCGCGGCGCGCTGGCTGACACCGGATTACGAGGTGCGGGCGCGCCGGAGCGGGCAGGATCTGTCATACACCGCCGGACTCACCCTGCAGCACTGCTCCACGCTGTATTTCACCAATGCCGCCGCATGGCGGCTGGCGCGGACCGGCTGGGGCTCGCTCAGCGCTATCTACCGTCAAACGCGATGCCCCCGCCTCTACGAAACCGCCACCGCGAAGCGGGTCGTTTTGCCGGGGTCGCCGGCGGCCCTGCAGGCTTCCGCGGGCGAGACCTGGTTATGAAAACGAGCGGCTGGTCCTGTCAGCGATGTTCGCGTTCAGATGCCTGCAGGCTTTGCTATCGCGGCCTAGGGGCGGTGGCGGCAGGATCCTCTCAGCGGCATGGCCGCGTTGGGGGGGGGATGAACTTCGATTTCATGACCCTGAAGCTGTATGTGTCCGGGTGGGTGGAAGAGTATGCTTCTGACCGGCATACCCGCAGAGGCCGATTATGGAAGATGGCGGTGCCCTGTAGGAAGGCGGAGATTCGCCCCGGATACAACTGAAACGGACAATCAGTGCAATTCCCCGGATTATTCATCCCGATCCTTGGGATTGAACCTCATCTCCGCAATTGACACCTGCCCCAGTCGCAGCTGTTGCTCAAGCGTTTTACGCATGATTTGTAATCTTCTTGACTCGTGCCCAAGGTAGGCACAATACCTTCAAAATTCAGCACAAATCCGGCGAAATCAACCGAATCCAAACCACATTCGCAGAGACAGCCTGCAAGACCTATAAGGGGTAAACTGCCGTAATTCCTTGCCACAGCAAGATAAACCGGCCAAATTCACCCCTGTCCGAACCCAGTGGCTATTTTTAGGGCAAGAACTACATAAGCTATCGTCGCGACCCGGTTTTTGACGAGGTGCAATTTGCGCTGAAACCCAACTATCCGAATCCCTTCCGCGACACCACGATCCTTGAGTTCTCCGCCGCCCGCCATCTGTCCGTCTGGACATATTCGATTTGACCGGCCGCCGTATGGCCACAGTTATCAACAGCACAAACATCTCCGGTAACCAGCGTGTTCGTTGGCAGGCGGCCGACTAGGTCTCCGTCGTGTATTTCGTGCGGATGCTGGCGGTGCGGTAGGAGTGCTCCTGGCTTATTGATGCAGGCCCGACCTTCGGTTTCCGCTCATACCTGCTTTTCCAGCGAATCTGTGCCGTTCTGCGTGCGGTTCTTGATGACCGCCTTGACGAAGTCCGGCAGCGACTGATTGGCAGCCCGAGACATAGCCTCCGCTAGGTCGTAGTCACGGACCTCATCTCCCGACCACGCCAAATCAAGGCGGCGAATAACCTCCTCCGCCACATGATCGTAGTCCTCCGGCGAAGCCCAATAGCAGCTCTGGCAAATAGGCAATAGCCGTTTATTGATCCAGTTGGCGCAGTGCTCACACGCCCATGATTTGGCACGATTACATTCACCGCACACCAGCATGTACGATCCGCTCTTATCATCACCAGCCACCTCATACGGTACACAATGATCAATCTGCAGGTAACGGGGGTCGTATGGGAAAAGACAAATGGAGCATTTACTGTCCTGCTCTGTCAACAAATGCTGCTTAAGCTTCTTCGGTAATGTCTTGCGGCCATGCGCCCTGTCAAATATCACCTCGTCCATACTCCCGAGCCTGTATGAAGCCATCCTCTTGCCAGATTCTGATGTGATCATCTTTGTGACTATCGGAATCCCCGCATCACGCACATCTCGTACTGCTCGGGGGGGGGGGGGCATAAGCGCTAAATTTTTGATTTGGAGTCCCTGTGGTAGGTTGCATAAAGTGCCACCCAAACAGGGGTGAGCTGTCCGTG
>JAPPNA010000003.1 GCA_028873925.1 Bacteroidota bacterium
AGGTTAGGAAGGAGCTTCAATCCTTGGCGCAGATTCCGGGAAATTCCGAATCGTCGTGAATAATCCGGGATAGCCGGTGTCCGCGGGCAGGATCGATCTGGCACAGACCACCAAGCGGGCGCTGCGCGCCAAGGGGCGGATTGCCTGCGTGTACGAAGAACATTCGCACGATGTGCTGCACAATCAGATTCTGCGCGCAACCCTGCGCCACCTGCTCCGGCTGCCCAATCTCGATCACAAGGTGCGCGGCGACGTTAGGAAAGGCTACCTAAAACTCGCCGGCATCTCCGACATTCACCTGAATCGGCGTACATTCGGTCAGGTCGTACTGGACCGCAACCGGCGCAACTACCGATTCCTGCTGTCGGTATGCCAGCTCATTTACGACCAGCTGCTGGTGGACGAGACATCCGGCCAGGCGACCTTCCGCGAGGTGTCAGGCAAACAATTGGCGCAATTGTTTGAAGACTTCGTGAGCGGCTTCTACCAACCGGAGCAGCACAAGTACACCGTCAACAAGAGGGAACGGCGGATTCGATGGAATAAAGGTGATATGCCTGCCTCAAGTGTTGCCGCGGTCCCCCGAATGGAGGCTGACATAATCCTGGAGGCATCCGATAAGCGGGTCATCATGGACACTAAGTTCTACGAACAGACCCTGGGGGGCAAGATTGGCGGCAAATTGCGCTCCAATCACCTGTACCAGCTGCTGGCCTATCTCCGCAACCGTGAAGCCACCGTGCCGGCACCGATCCGCCACGATGGAATCCTGCTCTATCCGACCGTTGATCAGCATGTTGACATCTCGGTATGCCTGGAGGGATTCAACATTCGCGCGACGACCATCAATCTCGGCCAACCCTGGAAACAGATCCGAAATGATCTGCTGGGGGTGCTGCCTTAAGGGCAGAGCCGATAGCGAGAGCGGTCAACCCGGGTAAAACCAGGCGCGCGATGGGCCGCGCGGGCAATCAGCCGATGGCGGCTTCAGCGAACCCGAATATGCGTTACTTTGTAATGATTTCTCAATAATTGGATTGCGATGCAACGCCCTCTTCTGCTAACGCTTGCCGCCCTGACCGGGGCGGCCGCTAATTGACAGTCCCTGCCTTTTGTGGATAACTTCAACGATGGCAACTACGATGGGTGGGAGGTCATTGACGATGTTGAGCCTCAGTTCGGCCCCAGCAACTGGGTGGTCGAATTCGGCGAGCTCGTGCAGAAATCCAGTATCTGGTCCTACGGCCCCGTGGAGCTCGAAACCAGATACCACCTCAGCACCCATGTGGCCACCGGAGACAAGAACTGGGCCGACTACTCGTTCAACGCCATCGTCCGCAGCTCGGACAACGATGGAGTCGGTCTGATTTTCCGCTATCAGGACGAGCGCAACTATTACCGCATCCTGCTGATGAACGATGCGGCATGGTCGGGACTGGACTCGTCGGGTACACCCGTCAATACGCCGCTACAGCGCCTGCAGAAATTCGTGGATGGTGAACCGATCATCCTGGCCGAGAACAAAGTATCGCAGGCTTACCCGTCAGATTATTTTGCGCTGACCGCCGATGTTCGCGGAGATACGCTCCGGGCGTATCTGAACGGCGAACTGATCCTGTCGGCGCGCGACAGTGAACACAGCTCCGGCCGGATTGGGCTGCTGTCCTATGCCAACACCGGTGCACACTACGATAGCGTTGCCGTAACGCAAACTCCGCAGATCTACAGCGAGCCGGAAGAACGTCAGTTCATGTATCAGGTGCGCGAATTTCGGGCCCCCTATATCCAGAATCCGACGCAGTCCTCGATCGAAGTGGCCTGGCGGACCGTGGAGCCTTCGGTCGGGCGGGTGCGGTACGGCATGGAAAAGGGCAGTCTGGATCAGGAAGCCGCTGAATCCGAACCCGTACAGAAGCACCATGTGCGACTGGATGGCCTGCAGGTGAGCACCCGATACTTCTACGAAGTCTACGGCGGATCCGACCGGTCGGCAAACGAAGAGAACTTCAAAACGGTACGCATCCGGGATATCGGCCTTTCTGATCCGCGCACCACGGATACTGAATGAATGGATATAGCGATTACAGGCTCGGACAGCCGGGCCTGTAGCATCATCCTGGGTTACGAACTCATGCCGGACCGCAATGAACCTACAGGACGAATCGGTATCATCGTGATGCGCCCTTATCAGGGCTAATGCATCAATGCTGTCATGGCCATCCGGTCTCAGACAGCTCTTGTTCCTGCGGATAGGCCGAAGAACAGG
>JAPPNA010000088.1 GCA_028873925.1 Bacteroidota bacterium
ATACACATGACCCGCCGCCGGACCCTTACGCATCGTCTTGAACAGCTTTACCTGATCCTTGCGCTTCAGGGTCCGGTCATGTTTGGCCCGCACCAGTATATCGGTGCGCGTACAGCGCTGCTGGGCGGCAAAAATCGCATAGGCATCCGCCTCGCGATCCATCACGCTTAACACCCGCGTCTTTTGTGGCAGTGTCTGGGCCGCCTCGTCTATGTCCAACAGACCGTCTATCCACTGATCCGTTTTGGTCTGACCTTCCTTTTCCCGGTACGCACACCGCAGTACGCCCAGCGCAAGCCCCTCGTCATTAATCGCCAAAGTGGCGTGCAGATGTACCCCCTTGGCCTCACAAGTCGTCTGATTGCGCCCGATTACCTCCAATTCCTTGTATTCCGGTCGCGTACTGTAACTGATATACGTCCCATCCTAGATGCACAGCACCGTTTCCTGCGTCCGCATCCGTTCAATCGTACGCTCCCGGTGCGGGGCCAAGACCTTCGTGGGCGTGATGCCAAACTCATCAGCCTTTTCCAGGAACCGATAGTAAGCCGCTCGGGCTTTCGGGTCTCGTTTGGGGGAAGCCGGGGCAGGTTTACCCATCAATGTGGACAGCAGATACGCAATCAACACCAATCGCCGTGAACGACACCGGTCCCCCAACTCCGCATCGGCAAACTCCCGATCCGCCCATTGGTCAGCGTTTAGTCCCCTTCCTGCTTCCAGTCGGGGGCGCAGCTCCACATGAGGCACGCCCAATGTGGCCCGCCAGCGCGGATCCAATTCGTAGATCAGAACTTTCCTTTTTCTTCGCGTGCATGCATTGGGGGGCGCATGCCGCCTGCGCCCCTTCGTTTCCCCCGAATATAGGAAATTGGCCGCCTTGAAACAGGTGCCTGTTTGATCCGGTCCTACAAACGGTACCACCACATACGGATCTAGCTGGCGAAAGTCCCTCGGCAACCGCCGCAGTACGCGGCTCAGCACATAACTGGCCAAGCTCTTGCACCCAATATCGGGCCGGATCGGAAATTGGCTCAGATTGACCACACGGTGCAGCTGCGCTCCGCGGTGCTTCTGAGACCAGAAAATCCAGCGTTCGCGTTCATGGAGACACAACGCCGCGGCTGTGCAGTTGCGGTGTACGCTTGGCCGGCCGGCAGTTAAATATGTTTCTCCGCATCCAATGTGCGCAGGGCTTTCAGGCAGCCCGCCTGCCACGGATGCCCCCGGGATCAATAAATCCGAACGCCTGACACACCCGCCGGGCGGCCGCCTTACAGCTCGGGTCGTCCTGCTCCTTGAGCAACGCCACCAACCGCGGCAACTTGGCCCGCAGCGTTGTCAGTATCTGTGGCTGTCCGTCCATGTCGGTAAAGTAACCGACAGTGTTGGCGACATCTAGGCGGTCTATTAGCCACAGGGCAGGGCTTGGCCAGTTCGGCCGGATTCGCGGTGTTAGCTTCACTTTGCTCTGTTGGGTTCTACTCAAGTCAACTCGCCGAGAGCAACCAAATCCCCCCTGCGCCTTTGAGCACCTAGGGGGGACTCGTTCCTCGGAGGAGGGCTGTGACCTACCCGTCCGTAGGGAGTTTGTGCCATAGAGCACCTATACAGGGACCGCTGGAATGTCATGGCGACTCGTGGTCATGGTTTTTTTCCACCAGATCGATGTTCACCTCCTCTTTTTTTGCAGACATTGACTCGGGCAGCCGAACCCATCAGGCCTGCGGACTCAATGCAAAAGGCAAGGTCCTCGGCGAGCGGACCTCTGAGTATTCCGGTGAAGGGCTTGGCCAGCTCACCCACTGGATGCCCAAATGCGCGGGCTATGATGCCGGGATGCCCGCGTACTCGCCAGTGCACTTCGCACCGATCCAGACTGCCTGCGCCTGCTCAGTCCGATGGATCTCAAGGTTGTGCAGCTCTGGCGCTACTTCCCCCAGTTTCTCGGGTTTAAAGGCAGAATATAAGGCTTGGATCCTGGCCCTCTGGGAGCGTGTACCCACGCCGGCGATGGCCCACCGCATCCGCCCAAGCACGATAGCCAAACTGTTGAAGAAACACCGTATACGGCGCATTACGGCCGACACGGTTCTGAAGGCATTGAAGGCCGAGCCCGTAACCGTGGCATCCGGCGTTGAAGAGGCTGCCCAAGCGCGTATCCGGCTGTATGCGGAGCAGCTCAAAGCCGCCAACGGTGGATTTCCCGATACCTCCTCTGATGCGGCCACCCTCCTATCCATGCCGGGCGTAGGCCCGGCGGTCGTGTCGGCGCTGTTGTCGGAGGCCCCAAGACTACTGATGCTCCGGGATTATCGGGGCTTGCGCTGTCTTTGCGGAGTCGCCCCGGTCACGAAGCGATCTGGAAAGTTACGGTACGTCGTGCGTCGGCGGGCTTCCCGTAGGTGTCCGGTAAATGCCATCTACCACTGGAGCCGCGTAACCTCCATGCACGATCCGATCAGCAAAGCTAAATACTGGGCCCCGCGCAAACGCGGCCATAGCCATGCCCGCGCCCAGCACTCCGTCGCAGATTGACTGCTGCGGTAGCCTGCGCCATGCTGAAGTCCGGCACGCTGTACGATCTGGAATACAAGAAGGTAGCCGCCTGATCACGGGTTACACCCTATGGGACATATGATTCCGTCTGGAATCGGAGGCGAGGCCGTGTTCTGAGCGATTGCGTGCGCCGGTCCGACTACAAATTGGCTGCAGCAGGGCTAAGGCGCTACTGAAGTCCGCTATTGAGCGGCTGCGGCCGCTGGAATTGAGGTCGTTTTGCCATCAGTTTGTGCCGGTTTGGCCCGAATAGCCGTGATTGAGCCTCTCTGGATGGCGCTGAAACGACGTTTACCGCATCCGTCCAGCGCCCAAAACTCGCGCTCTGAGCGTCTGTGAAGGGCCAGATCCAGGCCACACCGTCCTCAAACGCTACACAGCCACCGTCGCGGGCCACATAATCCAGCCAATCGCGGCACCAGATACCCTCAATCCGGCCCAAGTCAACGGGTCAGCCACAAGAAAATCGATGCTAACACTGCCGCCTGATTACCACCGCGCGCGTCACCAAAATACGGGCACCGAATGACTGTTCAGCTCGCGAAAATGCCGCCCCACTTTTTTGAATTTCCTTGCATAAAAGGTAGGGAGTCCATCCTGCATCTGCTGCTGTGAGCCAGGCCGAGGTTGGCCCAGGTCGCACAAATGACCGACCCAAAGCGGTTCCGCCCTATCCGCGGGCTATTTGAATCCCAGACCTGTCCCAAGTCTTCTGCTCTGCTCCGAACATCGCAGAATGCTCGCACTCTGCCTGAATTGCGGCACTAAATTCCGCGTTCAGGCGTTAGTTAGGCAAGTGTCAGATCAGCTGTTATACGTATGGTGCCCGCCGGGCGGCTTTCCTGGGCCTTGATGGGCTTGTTGAGCATCCAGCCAATGGAGGCAGCAGGGCAGTCTGTAACCGTTAGCGGCTATGTGGAAAATGCTTTGAGCGGGGAACGGATTCCGGGGGCGAACGTGTTTATTCCAGAGATCCAAGCCGGAGCTACGTCCAACCAGTACGGATTCTACAGCCTGACTATTCAGCTTGCACACATACGGCTTTCGATCTCACATGTTGGCTATGAGCCCGCTGTACGAGATCTGCATATCAAGCGGGATACGACGCTCATCATCACACTCACGCCTCGCGTGGTGAGCCTAGATGAGGTGGAAGTGGTCGCGGTCAAAGAATCTGCGCTGGGTGCAGTACAGATGAGCCGGCACGAGATACCGATTAAGGAAATTGAAACCCTGCCGGTGATTCTTGGAGAAATTGACCTTCAGAAGACGCTTCAGCTGCTGCCGAGTGTGCAGTCGGGGGTGGAGGGAAGCAGCGGGCTCTATATAAGAGGTGGGAGGGCCGATCAGAATCTGATCCTGCTGGATGGGTTGCCCGTGTACAACCCAAGTCATCTGTTTGGTTTTTTCAGCATCTTCAACGCCGCCGCCATGAAGCGTGTGGAATTGATCAAAGGCGGGATTCCTGCCCGGTATGGCGGGCGCCTGTCGTCGGTGATCAACTATACCATGAAGGAGGGCAACCTGAAACGGTTTGCCGGGGAAGGGGCAATAGGACTCATTTCGTCGCGCGCTATGCTGGAGGGACCCATTGTAAAGGACCGTGCCTCATTTGTGGCAGCCGGCCGTCGCACCTACGCCGATCAGCTTTGGCGGCCATTCCTGCGGGGCCGCAAACGATTCGGGGCGGCCTTCCACGATGTGAATTTCAAGGCCAACTATATTCTTACAACGAGGGATCGCGTATATCTGAGCGGATATACGGGGCGGGACTCATTCTTGTATCAGGAGAAAAGTGTTCCGGGGACTGATGCTGGAAGGCAGTTTACCTATGAATTGGGCTGGCGCAATCGGCTGGCTTCAGCCCGGTGGAACAGAGTGGTTGGAGACCGCCTGTTTGTCAATACTCTGGTGGGTGTTACGCAATATGCCTTCGCTTCAAGGTCGCAATCTCGGGATACCGATTATGGTGGACATCTTCTGGAATTTGAGCAATCATGGCAGTCAGACATTCTGGACTGGACTGCGAAGGTAGATCTTGAATACGCCCCGAATCCGCGGCATAGCCTGCGGTTCGGAGTGGAGAGCATTACGCATCGGTTCAGTCCGGGTAGCACAAAGACGCGCCTGGATGAATTCGGGCGGCAGGCGGTGAATGAGGAACGGGCACCCACGGGGATCCTCAGGTCACAAGAGATAGCCCTGTATGCCGAGGACGAGGTCCAGCTGCGTCGGGCGCTCCGGATGTTGGCCGGAATTAGGGCCTCGCATTATGCGGGGCGCAATCACCGGTTCGGCTCCATTGAGCCCCGGGTCGGTATCAATGTGCGGCTCGCGGAACGCACCGCATTCAAAGCGTCATTTTCCCGGTCAAAACAGTATGTGCATCTGCTGACCGGCGGCGGGGTTGCCCTGCCGACGGATTTGTGGATTCCTACCATGGACGGCATAGGCCCGCAGAGCGGGTTTCAGGTGGCCGCCGGAATTTTCCAGGCATTCCGGGAGGGCCGCTATGAAGTGACCGTTGAAGGCTATCTGAAGAAAATGAAGGGACACATAGACTACCGGCTAGGTGCAGACAACAGTCGGTCGGCGTTCCTGGATTGGCCGGACCTCGTAGAGACGGGGGCAGGAACTTCCCGCGGCGCGGAAGTATTCGCTCAGAAGAAGCACGGGCATCTGACCGGGTGGATTGGGTACACTTGGGCGCGGTCCACCCGGAAGTTCAAGGGGCTCAATGGAGGGCAGCCCTTTGCAGACGGATATGATCGGCGCCATGATGCGTCAATCGTGATCCAGTACAAGGTTTCGGAAACGAAGCAGATATCGGCGGCATGGGTTTATGGCAGCGGATATCCTGTTTGGGTGCCGGTAGGACGCTATGTTGGGTCGGGGGGATTCGGCCTTCGGTCCGATTTCCGCTATCCCCATCATGTGGTTCATACGGGCCCGGTCAACACGGCCCGGGCACCCTCTTATCACCGTCTGGATGTCAGTGTACATTTCCGCAAGCAAAGGTCCTGGGCCGAGCGGACCATCTCATTGGGGATCTACAATGCCTATAACCGCAAAAACCCGATGTTTGTATATCCCAAGAGAGTCATCGATGGCCAATCCCTGATTGGCTTCAGGCAGTTGAGCCTCCTGCAGCTGATTCCGGCCGTTTCGATCCAGTGGAGGTTCTGAGCCATGAGGATCAGGCTGGCGGTGATATGGGGCTGCGCACTGTGCGGTTGCGAGACAGTGGTGGATCTGGATGTTCCCGGAGGGTACGAACCCAAGCTTATAATTGAGTCCCAGTTTTCCCCGGACAGCTTGTGGACAATGCGCGCCGGAAAGAGCACTGCCTTTGGAGCAACCGCCGATCCCCGCGACCTGATCGTCCCGGATGCCCGGATTGTAATCTTCGGAGAGGGCCGGTTTCGGGACACCCTGCGGCATGTCGGAAACGGAATCTATCGGACAACGAATAACCTCCGCCCAGCCAGTGGCTACGTCTATAGGGTGCAGGCAGCGGCCCCCGGTTTACCATCGGCAGAGGCGCGCGGGTGGGCTCCGCCTTTGGAAAGCGAATGGGTAGAAATGCAAGCGGCGGCTAATTCCGGCTCGACCGAGTCAGATCCGTACACTGTACGGCTGCGCATGGCCGATTTACCCGGCGGCAACTATTACAGCCTCACCCTTTACCAGGTCGTAACGGTCTGCCGGAATGCGCGCGGGTTCATACGCATTGAAAACGGGCCCGGATACTCCTCCCGATATCAGGTCAACGTTTTCAGGAGCACCTGGCCCTCTTTCCGCAGCTATGTGGAAGCGGTTGACGACCCCACGTATCCTGATCTGGACAATACCTACTGGACGGCTTTCTTTTCAGATGAGCTGTTTGAAGCGACCACGCGGGAATTCACCATCACCTTCACGCCGACCGTAACGGAGCCGGACAACCAGTTGTTCATGCTGGTGCTGACAGCGCTCAGTGACGACCTGTTTGCCTACGAGCGCTCACTTGAGCTCCATGATTATTACCTGTTTGGTCCCAGCCTTACCACAACCCGCCCGGTGACCGTGTACACGAATGTTGCGGGTGGGCTGGGTATCTTCGCAGGCTATACCAGTGATACCTACAGGTTCGATCTGGAAGGCAATCCATGGGAGGAAAAAGATGTGTCCTTCGGTGAACCCGGACCCTGCCGCTAGAACGCCCGGGGACAGGTCTTTGAGCCGATCGGTGTATGATGGCACGGAACGCCGGACTTAATCCTTTGGCAGAAGCACCTGCTGGTGCACGCTCAGAGCCCGGCAATTGCGTCCACAGGCCGGACTGCGTTAGTTTGTAGGTTCAGGCAGACCGCAGGCTCGCTGTGTTCCCACAGAATCAAACGCGCAGGCAAAAGGCATTGTATGGAGACGTTCATTACGCCCGCTGAGGCTCACGCCATAATTCACGCGCAGATCCGAACGCTGCCGACGGTTAAAGCAACACTGCTGGCTGCACTGGGCCGCTTTCTGCAGGAGGACATAATTGCGCAGGAGGATGTGCCGCCGTTTGACAATTCGGCTATGGACGGATTTGCGCTCTGTGTGGCAGACCTGAGTGCCGCTCCGGTTACGCTGAAAATAACGGGCGAGATAGCCGCGGGCGATACTCCTGCGATGTCCCTGACCCAAGGCAGCTGTGTCCGCATAATGACCGGGGCTCCGGTGCCCGACAATACGGCAGCGGTTGTACCGGTAGAATGGACCCGTATGGAGACAGACTCAGATGTTCGGGTTACACGCATGCCCGCGGCAGGCCAGTTTGTTCGCGCAGCGGGCCGAGACCTGCGTCGGGGCGCAACAGTACTTGAAAAGGGCGTACGGTTGACACCGCCGGCACTGGGACTCCTGGCAACGGCCGGGCACCGAAGTGTGCGGGTCTCTGCCGTGCCGCGCGTGACAATAGTTGTGACCGGGGATGAACTGTTCATGGAATCAGGGAGCTTACCTCCGGGCAAAATCCGGGATGCCAACGGGCCGGCGCTGGCCGCACAGGTGCAATACGCCGGAGGCTCTCTGGTGGCGGTACATCATGCCCGCGATGACAAAGCGGAGGTAGCGGACAGGCTGGACCAGGCGCTTCATGAATCAGATGTGATCCTGTTCAGCGGAGGGGTCTCGGTGGGCAACTTTGACTATGTTAATGAGGTCTTTGATGCCGCAGGGGTCAAGAGGCATTTTTGGCGGGTTAAACAGCGGCCTGGCGGCCCCCTTTCATTTGGCATGTGCGGCGCGCAGGCGGTCTTTGGACTGCCCGGCAATCCGGTGTCTTCCTTTGTGTGCTTTGAGCAGTACGTTCGCCCGGCGATGCAGCGCCTGATGGCGGCCCAGTGGACCGGGCCGGAGCTCCACCGCGCGGTCCTCCGGGAAGCGCTTGCAAAGACGAAAGGGCTGCATCATTTCATCCGTGGAATTGCCTGCAGGGATGTGGCGGGTCAATTGGAAGTCCGTACCACCGGTCCCCAAGCATCTAACCTATATTCTTCTGCAGCCGCAGCCAACTGCCTGATTCATCTGCCTCAGGAACTGGAACACCCGTTCGCGGGTCAGGAAGTGGACATTGAATGGCTGCCCTGGGCGGTGCCCTACTGACGCAGCAATGCCAGTTCGTGCGCCTGTTCCCAAAGGGACAGGCTTTCCATAAAGGCCGGATCCACCCGGTTAAAGAGCGGATAGGCCGCGCGTGCGCCATACAACTGCCGGGCCAGGAGCGCCTTGAAATACAACTCCAGGGTCTCCCTGCCAACATCCAGGTCAGTCGCCGAAAAGCGCAGCGAGGCGGGGTCCGGCAATTCCTTAACTATCAGAATCGGAAGTTCGGCTTTGGAGGCCGACAGCCAGAATCCGTCCCAGTAGTCGTCCTGAAATTTGAAATCGGCCATAAATATCTCAAAACGATCCTCCCAGGAGGACCGAAGCATCTGCTCATTCTGTTCAAACCAGCTGCGGAACGAAAGAAATAAAGCTCCATCGTACATGGCCACCATCAGCGGGACCATGGCGGTGTCACCGTAGATCGTGTAGTCCGGCAGAATGCCGCCTCCCCCGAAAACGGTCCGGCCGTGAGTGGTGGTGTGTTTGAGCGAGTCCGGGATACTCTCGGCATACCGGGCCGGATCACGCATGGCCTTGACCATGCTTTCATATTTGATCTCCAAGTACTCTTCCCGGTGGCCTTCCTCATAGGGGGTCTGAATCAGACGTCCGGAAGGCGTGAAGTACCGCGCGGTAGTCATCTGGAGCCGACTCTCGTCCGGAAGCGGGAACTGGTTCTGCACCAGCCCCTTGCCGTAAGTGCGCTGTCCGACGATAAGGGCCCGGTCATGGTCCTGCAGCGCGCCAGCTACGATTTCACTGGCTGAAACGGAATTGCGGTTCACTAGGACCATTATGGGTTGTGTCTCAAAGATCCCCTCACGTCCGGCGCGAAACAATTCCTGCGGCGTGGACCGGCCTTCGGTGTACACAATCAGCCCGTCACCTGCCAACAGCTCGTCCACTATTGCCACGGCAACCCCCATGATTCCACCCGGGTTGTCCCGCAAATCCAGCAGCAGCCGCTTCATTCCCAGCCCCTTAAGCTCAGCAACGGCTTCCACAAACTCCTGATAGGTGCTCTGTGCAAATCGGCTGATCTTGACGTAGCCGGTGGATTTATCCACCATGTAGTGGCTGGTGACCGAATATAGCGGGATCAGGTCGCGCGTTATAGTTACCGTGAAGGGATTCGGCAGCCCAAGCCGCTTGAGGGTGACCTGGACGGTCGTGCCCACCGGCCCTTTCAGGCGCCGCTTGACTTCGTCATCATCCGCCCCCACAACGCTGGTGTCATCCACGGCAATGATTCGGTCTCCCGCCCGGAGGCCGGCCGCCTCGCTCGGACCGCCTTCAATGGGTGAGACTACCTGAGCTGTGTCACGGTCAGGAATCTCAAACCAGATACCGATCCCTCCAAACGCTCCCCGGTAGCTCTCCGCGACCTCGGTAAAGGCTTCGGCATTGATATAGGAGGAGTGCGGGTCCAGTGACGAGAGCATGGCATCAATGGCCGTTTCCGCGAGGTCTGCCGGGTCAACATCCTCAACGTAGTGACGAGTGATGATCAAGAATGCCTCTTCAAGCTTGCGGAGCTGTTCAGTGGTGTCGTCATGGATCCACCCGACCCCAATGCCCAACAGGCCGCCCACCAGGAACACCAGCGTAAGCGGAATAAGCAATTGAACGCGTATCTTCATCCCAACATTTCTCAACAGCAAGGGAAAAATACGGATTCATGCCGCAAGTTCCCATTGAAAATGACACGCCCAATTCCAACGGCTTTTATAGGGCAGTCCAGGAAACACCTGCTCCGGGACTACTGGCCCAAGATTTGTCGCTGCATCGAAACCCTGGAAGATGGGGACCTGTGGTGGAGGCCCAATGCCGCCTCCAACAGCCCGGGTAATCTCCTGCTGCATCTGGCCGGAAATGTCCGGCAGTGGATCATAGCGGGCGTGGGGCAGGGGCCCGATATCCGACAGCGCCGTACGGAATTTGAGGCGCAATCCGGCCTGCAGTCCCACCAGCTTCTCGGCAGGTTGCATGAGACGCTCATGGAGGCGGATGCTGTACTGGCAGCGCTTTCACCGGCGGACCTGATGGCTCCGCGCACGATTCAGGGTATTGAGGTGACCGTACTGGAAGCCGTCTATCATGTTGTGGAGCATTTTTCCACGCATGTGGGTCAGCTGATCTACATCACAAAGCTCCGTACCGGCCGGGACCTGCGTTTCTACGCCATGAACGCGGATGGCACCGTACGTCGCGGCTGGCTGTCGGAATAAGACTGAAGCTGCGCGTCCATCGCTGCAGGATGCGCCCACCTCCAAACGCGAGGTCATAAGCCAGCCCACACGGCCAAACGGGCACATGTGCATGCCGAGGTTCCAAGTGGGTCTCCTGACCCGGGACAGGGCCGGTTCTCCAGAGGCCCTCGCCCCTGCCCGGAGCGAAGTTTCTGCAGCGCGTCAACAATCGGACAAGTCCGAGGCCCCCATACGTTCCGCAGCACACCGGGCTGAACCATCAGATATGGGGGCGTTCGTCTCCAGGGATTTTCTTCCGGCCGGCAGACCTCCCTGCCGAGACGCGCCTAAACCGGGCGACAGGATCAGGGTGATTTTGGGGCCCATCGGGTGTGGCCTTCACATGCCGGACGGCGTGTCGCACCAGCCCAATCCATGATCGGCGATGAACGGTGTCGCCGGCATTGACCAGACCACATTCACCGGCCGAGCCCGGGAACGACCGGCTGAGACCGAAGGTGTTTTCGGAGAGCGTCAGTTCACGGTGAACATGCTCACCACAGACAGCCCCAATCTGACCGCTCGCACCGACACCCGCTTATGGCTGCAAGCACAGCCCTCGTACTTGCGGGCAAAGCGCACGGATCGCAATGTGCCGGCGCAACGAACACAGTCGGGCTTAACGCAGCGGGATGGTGTCGGCGCGCCGGAACTGTTCGGCCCCGCTTTTCTTGGAGCCACCCCCGGCTTGGCCGAGCCCCATCGTGGTGACCCGACTCGCAACGACACCGTTTTCGGCGTAGTAGTCCCGTACCGCTCGGGCCCGGTCATCCGAGAGCTCCTGCGCGTTGCGCTCAAAAGGACCTGCCATTCCTTCCACCCGCACATGAAGGCTGGGGCATTCCCGCATAATGTCCAGGTTGTCGGCAAGCGCCTGCATGCCGGCATCGGTCAGGACGCTGGAGTTGCGCTCAAAGAAGGCCGCATTCATTTCAGCCAGATCGCTGCAGTAGGCCGCCTCCCAAGGGGTTACCATTACATCCAGCGTTCGTGAATCGCTGCCGTGCACATTGGAGACTTCCAGGGACACCGTATAGCTGCCCGCCTCCATGAACGTATGCGTTGGCTGCGGGGCTGCCGAAGATGTGCCTTCCCCGAAAGACCACGCATAGGTAAGGGGTGCATCACCGCGCACATTCGCGCTGAACTCAACGGCGGACTGCGTGTCCGGGCTGTTATTGTTCGAAAGGACAGCCAGAATCTGCGCGGGCACAGGCGGCGGCACGACTACCACGGTGCCGGACTCCGACATGGAGGCCTTCCCATTGCGATTGGATGCGGTAACGGTGACTGAATAGGTTCCCGGGTCGGCAAAGGAGTGGTCCGCAGAAGCCCCGGAGGCCGTGGAGCCATCACCGAAGTCCCAGTCATAGGACACCGGCTGATCTGCATCCTCGTTGACCATGGCCGAAAACGTACCCGACTGATTGCTCTCCAGGCGCTCAGGGCCCTCCATTGAGACCATTTCCACGCTTGTGGCGCAGCCGGCAAGAACGGCGGCAGTAATGACGAACAATGCCAGTAAAGGCAGACGACAAGCTTTCATGATTCGCTGGGTAAATTCAGAACGACAGACAAAGGTACAACATTTTGGACTTTTAGCGGGGCTGATTCTGCGCCTCAACGGTGAAACCCAGCATCATGCCGGATTGCAGGTGCTCCGAAATATGGCAATGGGCCATCCAGCTGCCCGGATTGGACATGTCCACCAGAAAGTCCACGGTGGAGCCGACCGGAACGGTGGCGGTGTCCTTCCAGACCAGATTGGAGCTGCGTACACCATCAATCTCCAGAACCAGAAACCGCTGTCCATGGAAATGAACGGGGTGGTGCATCGGATGAAAAGATCTCGGGTTGTTAAACAGTCGGACCTTGACGACATCGCCCTGCGTGAAGCTCCACTGGATGTCCATGTTCTCCAAGCCCGAGGACAGCTCGCGGAGCACCCAGGTCACCTGGGCTCCCGTAGACAGCCAGTTCATCATGGGCATGGCATCATTCCACTCAACCGGAGGCACATACAGGGTGTCAATCTCCATGGACAGCATGATGGCCAGCGGAAGCTGCTGCACCCGTACGGAGAGCTCCAGCTCCTTATCAGGCGGTCTATCAAAGTGCGACCGATAGGCATCAATATCGTTAGTCACGGTAGCATTCTCGCGCGCCTGACCGAAGGCGGCGCGGTGGTCTGGAACCGCCTCAGCCCCCTGTACATGCACGAAGGCCAGCGTATCCACATGCGGATAGAACTCACCCCGGAAATGATCAATCGCCTGAATGGAATTGGTGATGGCTACGGTGCCGGTTTCCGGAAAGAGCACATCCACGATGTACCGCTCGGCAGGCGCAATCGGCACGCTTTCGGCGAAAGCCTGGCGCTCAAAGCGGCTGATATCCGACGCGATGACTTTGACCGGAAGATTTCCGAAGGTAACATTGAAGCTGCGCGCATTCGCCACATTGGTGATGAAAAACCGGACCGCCGTTCCGGGTCGCACATCAATGGCAAAGTCGGTCACCCCATTGGTGAGCATCACATTGCCGAACCGCCCCATAAGCGCGTGCGTAGGCACCTCTTCGCCCCAAGGGATAAGGCCGTGCTTGTCCAGCAGCACATCATCCAGGATCAGCAGCTGTTCCAGATGTACCGGCGCAGCTTCGGGCTCGCCGCCGGGATGGACCCGGATATTGCCGTACAGGCCAAGGTCCTGCTGCATATCCTCCCGCAAATGGGGGTGATACCAGTACAACCCGTCATCGGGAAAATACAACTCATACGTAAACGCCTCACCCTGCGCTACCGGTGCCTGTGAAATGCCGGCAATTCCGTCAAACCGGCTGTCAAGGCGAAGACCGTGCCAGTGAACAGTCGTGGGCTCTTCCAGGTGATTGTGAAACTGAACAATGACCGTGGATCCCTGCTGCACCTCCAGCATCGGCCCCGGATACTGACCATTGTAACCGTACATAGTCAGCGACTGGCCGTTGATAGTACGCGTAACGGGACCGGCCGTCAGATGCAGTGTGTCTCCATCGGCCAGAGGGATGACCTCGCCAGGCCTTGCCTGTGGAGGTGTCGTCATAGAGGGCAGCAGCGGCTGCGTGGGCGGCAGGGCATCCTCCAGCCCGGGCATCATGGGCATGGACATATCCATGGGCGGCATGCGCCACTGGAGACTATCGGATACCGGCGGAGCCATGTGATGGTGCTGATGCTGGCCAAGAGCCGGTACCGTCAGCATCCACAAAGCCGCTACAGCCGCCCGGCACCGCATTTCTAATAGTACCCGTATACGGTGCACGGCTCCTGTTGGTAGGGCCCGTGTCCGGCCATCGTGTGCATCAGGCCGCTGCGGGACATGCCCCGCATGACAACGGGTCCCTGCCAGGAAGCGTCTTCCGGTGCAGCAGCGGTTTCCAGTGTGATAAACACGATGAACTTGTTCCAGTACACCTCGGTGGACAGAACATTATTTGCGGGCATCGGACCGAGCCGCTGATAGTCCTTAAGGTCCGGCGTTGCCAGCCAGGCGACATAGGAATGTCCCTCAATCTCACGGAGCCCGCTGACCCGCAGCTCAAGCTTGTAGCGATAATGGCCCGCGCGGGTTACCGCGATACCAAACGGCGACTCCACAAAGGAAACATGCGCGGCACCCTCGGCCTGCCGCGCCTCAGGCACACGCCGGGTCGGTAAAAGAGCGATCTGGTAATACTCCGGTGTCCAGACGCACACGCCAGGTGTCGGTGGCATCATCAGACCCCCCAGTAAGAACGGCAGAAGAGTAATCATTCGAAACTCGACCAGTCCTGCGCGCTGGACACATTCGGCACACCCCAGTCGTCGCCGTGCCACCCGCTGAAACCCTCCAGTCGGAAGGTCCAGAAGCCGGTGGACATGTCACTTACCGTAATGAGGCCATCCGCATTGCGGACATCCACGCCGAATGCGCCGTTGAACACCGGATATCGGTCGGTGTTTTCCGGGCCGAGATAGGTGTCATAATAGGCTACGGTAGACGGGTTCCTAGGGTCCATCATAGTAAAGACCTGCAGACCGTCCAAGTATCCGGAGACAAAGACCAAAGGCCAGCGTACCTCGTGATTGTGTACAAGATTCCGCCAGTCGGCCGTCCAGGCACCGATCGGGCTGCGAATATTGGAGGTGGTCCCGTCCAAGGCCGGTTTCAGGTCAAAGATCCGCAGCGGCGCATACCGGTATTCGGTTTCTGCGATGACGTAGCGCCCGTCCGGTGTCGGGGTAAAGGTATGGCCGCTGCGAACGCCGTTTATCCCGGTTAGCGTGACCAGCAGTTCAGGATTGTCCAAGTCGGTGACATTGTAGACAAAATATCCGCCGCGTCCGCCGCCATAAAAGCGGTCCTGCTGCGAATCCTCATGGAATCCGACATAGAAGTCGTGGTACCCGCGCCGCTGGGATTCGCCTTCAACGAGAGGTACACGCCCGGAGTGACGGTTTTCCAGGTCTCCCTCCACAATGTTGCCCAGGTCATAGACCTGCGCGAACGGGCCGGAAACAGTGCTGAACAGCAGCACGCGGCCGTTGGAATGCTGGTACACAAAAATGTTGTGAAACCCGCCGGGCAGGTCCGGCTCGTGAATACGGGCCACCTCGGTGACCGTATTGGGCAGACCGGTCACATCCAGAATCACCGCCCCGAGGTCATTGTTGGGGCCGCCGGCACCGAACTGGAGGGACTGGACCACATAATAGCGGTCTTTCCATTTGAAGTACTTCACATCCATACCACCGGTGCGCAGGTGCAGGTCCTCGTTTTCGATGCGCCACCGGTGGATCACCTCCGGATTCGCAGGATCTGAAATGTCAATGATGTCGGTGCCCTTGGACCCTTCATCACCGTAGACCATCCGGGAAACGTAGGCGTAGGGGCGGGAAATCTCCTGTTCCACATCCATGTCCGCCACACTCAGCCGGGGCCCCAGCTCAATATGTCCCAGCACGGTGACATTGTCGCTGCCGGGCTTGTCGGCGGTCCACTGGGCCGCTGCCGGAGCGGAGAACAGCAGAAAGCCGCAAACCCCCAGCCGCACGGAGTTATTCATCATTTGCTTGGGGACCCTCATCCCAGTTTTGGGCACTTGAAATATTCGGCATTCCATAGTCGCGGCCATCCCAGTGGCTAAAGCCTTCCATGCGAAAGGCCCAGAAGCCGGTAGACATGTCACTGACGACGATAAGGCCATCGTAATTGCGGACATCCACCCCCCACGCGCCATCGTAGACATTCCATGTGTAGGGTGAACCCGCCCGACTCATGGCCTCTTCCCGATTGTTATGCCGTCCGTTGAAGGTATCATAGTAGGCTACCGTGATAGGATTGGCCGGGTTTTCCATGTTCACGACGCTGAGGCCGGTTTCGTAGCCCGCCACAAACAGATAGGGCCAGCGCACCTCGTGGTTATGGGCGAGGCTTCTCCAGTCGGCATGCCATGCGCCGATGGCATGATCAATGTTGCTGACAATTCCATCCAGGGCGGGTTTCATATCAAAAAACCGCAGGGGCTGATACTGGAACTCCGTTTCGCCCACGGCATACCGCCCATCCGGTGAAGGCGTAAAGGTGTGTCCCCAGGACACCCCCGGCACATTCAGGATCGTCAGCAGCAGTTCCGGGGCAGCCAGGTCGGACACGTCGTAGACATAGTACCCGCTGCCGCCGCCGCCGTAAAAGCGGTCCTGCCCGGACTCCGGGTGATACCCGATATAGAAGTCGTGATAGCCGCGTGACCACATGTTTTCTGTTTCCGCGACGGGTACGCGCCCGACCAGTGCGTGGTCTTCGTCCTGCAGGGCCTCCTCCATTTCCGTCTGGTATCCATCCAGGAAGCGGGCGAGGTCAAACACTTTGGCGTGGTGTCCGCTGGTCGCAAAAAGCAGCGGCTGGCCGGCGGAATGCTTGTAGGTAAAGATGTTGTGAAAGCCGCCCGGGGTGTCGGACTGCCGGATGCGGCCAATCTCCACCAGTGACTCCGGCAGATCTGTGACATCAAACACGACAGCGCCCACATCGGAATTGGGGCCGCCCTGTCTGAACTGCACCGACTGAACATAATAGTAGCGGCCTTCGTGTTTAAAATACCGGCCATCCATGGCACCGCCCTGGTGCAGGTCCTCGTTCTTGATCCGCCAGCGATGGATTACGCGCGCGCGGCGGGGATCGGACAGGTCGATTACGTCAAAGCCCTTGGCATGCACGCGACGAGCCACATAGGCAAACGGGCGCTCTGGATCCTGCTCAACTTCCACATCCGCGATGCTTCCGGGCTGACCCAGCGGCAGGTGCGCGATTACGGCAACATTATCACTGCCGCGCTGGCCGGGAGGCGGAGGATGAGGAGGATGGGTCAGGCCCTGGGCCAGCGCACCGGCGGGCCACAGAAAAAACAAGGTCAGCAGTATGCGCATGGTTGTTCGGGCTAATTTCCGTCCGGTCCGTGGTTCCAGTCCTGAACATCCGACATATTGGGAAGGCCCCATGAATGGCCGTGCCATCCCATGAAGGCTTCCAGCTCCAGCATCCACAAACCGTAGTCCAAGTCTGCAGCCACAATCAGGCCATCGTGGTTACGCACATCAACATCCGCGATGCCGTGAGCCGCGCGGGCCATTGGAGGCAAAGCGATGTCCTCCATGTCCGTGGATCGGAACCACGCGTCCGTGTAGGGCGCGTAGGGGTCAAACACATTAACGACCTGCAGGCCATGTTCCAATGCCGCAACGAACGCGTACGGCCAGCGCACCACCACATCGACGAGCTCACTCTGCCAATTGTCCGTCCACGCCCCCACGGCCGTCCTGACGCGCTCCTGCGTGAGCGGGAAGATACGCATCGGGGCGGTCCGGTAGCTGGCCAGCGTCAACGCGTGCCGGCCATCCGAAATAGGTGCCATGATACGTCCGCGTTGTACGGCGGCGGAATGAACGGTGGTTTGCAGTACCGGATGGTCAACACTTGTGATGTCATAAACGTAGTAGCCGCCGGCCGCGGCGAGGTAGAGACGGTCCTGTTGTGATTCCGGATCAAAGCCGGCGAAAACATCTTCAAACCCTACGCCCGGCCCCGGGTGGTCAGGGATCTCCATGGACAGCAGCGGACCTGAGGATACTTCTTCTGTATAGACCGAGACATTTTCGGATCCGGCTGCAAAAATGAGCGTCGCCCCTGAGCTGTGCTTGTAGGCGAACAGGTCGGCCAGAACCTGGCCTGCAGCCACCGAATCCAGGACCATCGGCGCAGCGGGATCCGCGACCGCGACCTTCACCAGCTGCTCACCGCCCAACACAAGGAAATAATCCGCGCCCTCCCGGAAGGAAGTCAGCGTATGCGCGTTGCGGCCGACCCCTTGGGAGATTGGCCGCGCATCCGCCGGATCCGACATATCAATGATAAGCAATTGGCCGCTCGTGTCCAGCGCATACACCCAGGGTCGGTTTGCATCCTGATCGGCATGGATGGCCTGGAGGCCTCCTTCAATGGCTACGGAACCAACCTGAACCAGATTGCGGCTCGATGACTGTGCGGCGGCCTGCTGCAGCGCAGCGAGGCACGCGAGCAGACACACAGCTCCGACGAAGCGTTTCATGAATAAAAGTTAAGCCGCGCCGCCTTCAACGTCAATCGGACCGCGCAGAACGTTTCTACCTTCCTGGCTGGCGGCCACAAAGACAAAAAAGGCAATGAAGAGCAGAAGCGGGTTGAAGCCCCTGAAGCCCGGCACGGAGAGAATTGCGAGCGCGGCAAATACTACAGCCAACGTCTGCCCGGTCCATACAGCGACGCGGGTAGCGGTCCGATAGCTGGTGCGCAGGGCCAGTGCGGCGCGCAGCACGCGTCCGCCATCCATGGGAAAGGCGGGCAGGAGGTTGAACACAAACAGCCCGAGGTTCATCCAGAACACGAGCGCAAGGATTGGGTCCTGCAAAAAGCTGGTTAGAGCCAGCGACGACCCCGAAAAGACTACCACAAGCAGGAGCGCCAGGGCAATGGCGAGATTGACTGCGGGCCCTGCGGCAGCAATCAGCAGCTCCTGGCGCGGCACGCGCGGCATTCGCTCCAGCCGGGCCATGCCTCCGACTGGGTACAGGGTGACATCCAGGGTGTTGACGCGGAAGAACCTGGCTGTAAGCGCATGGCCGAGTTCATGAAGGATGACGCAGGCGAACAGCAGCAGGATAACGACCAGACCGCGCCCAGCCAGCAGCAGCGACTGGCTTTCCCACAGCAGCCACACAAACAGGCCGACAAATGCAGCCACAAGCGTCCAGTGGAGCTGCACGCGAATGCCCGCCACAGTCCCCAATGGGAGGCAGTAGTTCGGCCGGATTTTCATGTCTGGTCGTGTTCGCCTGGCCTTTGATACTTGTATGAGATGAGTCCGGGTATGTTACAACTCAGGACGGGCTGCGGCTCCGGGGGCCCGGCGGCTTCCTTCAACTGAAGGAAAAAGGGCTGCGGCAGCGGCTATCGGAAAACAGTCGACCGGGCACCCAGTCGGCAGGGCTGAGCTGGCAGCATTGCCGCCGCAGTTGGCAGGGCGTACTGATTGGGCTTTCTTCAAAGCATCATCAAAATCGTAATGCGGCATTCATCGCGATGAAAACATCCTAAGCCTCTTCATCCACCAATAATCCCGTAGACTTCCAGAGGATCTACGCGGAATAGGGTGCAATCTGAACCTACCGAGAACCAATAAGTCTTGCCCGTGCCGAACAGACCGGGTTGGCCGGACCCATCCCTAATCGGATGACCGATGCGGAGATTGAAGTGCTGCTGTTTCCGGTGTCTGTCGCCGGCCGTCCTAAGCTAAGCCGGGAAGACGTAGAGAAGCTGTTGGCCCGGCAGCGCTTGGCCTTGGAGCGGGTCAGGCATACCTACGCTGAGGCCCATCTGGACGGGGACAGCTTCGGACAAATCCGAGCGTGTTACGAAGGATTGGGGAAGTACTGAATAGACCGGCGTTCCAGATCAGCCAACGGGCCCTAAGTCGGACTACATCCGGGGCTGCGTATTGCGGGCGTGACGCGTAAACCAGTGGTGCAGGTACAACTGCGTTCGCAGAAAGTTGGAGGGCTTGGAGGTCGTGCCGTGATACTCATCATTGAACCGCACCATGGCTGTGGGCACCTTACGCAGCTTCAGCGCCTGATAGTACTCCTCGGTTTGTGAAATCGGTGTCCGCAGATCATGTACGCCGGTCATCAACATAGTCGGCGTGCTGACGTTGCCGACGTACATCAGCGGCGAGCGACGCAGGTGCTCCGAGGGGTTCTCCCAAGGCAAATGGTCAAAATTGTAGTACCAGGTGGCACCATCGGTCGTACCGACAAAGGAAAGCCAGTTGGTGACCGGGCAGTTAGCACTGGCTGCGGCAAACCGGTCGGTCTGCCCCACCACCCAGGAGGTCAGTACGCCCCCGCCGCTGCATCCGTAAACAAACATGTTCTCCTCATCCACATAGCCCCGGCTGATGACCTCGTTGACCCCGGCCATCAGGTCGTCGTAATCTTTACCTGGATATGCCCGCTTGATCTCATTGCCGAAGGCGCTGCCATACCCCGAGGATCCCCGGGGATTCGTATACAGCACCACATACCCTTTGGCCGCATGGAATTGCCAGGCAAAGTTGAAGCCGACATGGTACATGCCGTGCGGTCCGCCGTGAATGGCCAGAATCAGCGGATACTTCTCTGAGGGATCAAAATCAGGCGGCTTGATGACCCAGCCCTGCACCGGAAGATTATCGGTGGAAGTGTAGTTGACCTCCTCCACCTCGCCGAGTGCTACATAGCCCAGGACATCCTCATTGACGCGCAGCAGCGTAGACATCGCCCCGGACTCCAGGTTCACATGCACCAGTTCATTGGATCGGTGCGGACTGCTCAGTACACCCACAGCCCGGGTGCCGCGCACGAAAACGCCGGAAAGCATGTGCCGCCCGCGGGTTACCGCCGACACCTCCCCATCCAGCGAGGCGAAGTGCAGATTGCGGGTGCCGCGGTCGTTGGCGGTGAAATACACTCCAGAGCCATCTTCGGCCCAAATCAGGCCGCGTGGCGTACGATCAAATTCACCAGTCAGCGCACGGACACTGCCACCATCAATGTCCGCCACATAGAGCGTGGAGGCGATATAGGTGTCATCAGAGAAGTCGTAACCTGTATATACCAACCGCTGACCGCTCGGGGATACCAGGGGGCTGCCATCCGGGCCGCGCCTCGTCGTCAGCTGCCGGATGTCGCCGGTGAGCACTTGGGCCGCATAGACTTCGGACTCGCGCCAAGCGTATTCAGCATCCGGGACGCGCAGACTGGAAAAGAGAATCTCTTCACCATCCGGGGTCCATGACAGCCCCCCGCGACCGTGATGCCAATTCCCGCTGGTCACCTGGCTCGGTGTCCCGCCGGACGCGGGTACGACAAAGACGTGTGTGTACCCTGCCTCGTAGAAGCCGACCCGATCCCGCCGATATACCAGGGATTCCACTACCCGCGGAGCCTGGGTCCACTGGGCACCTTCAGGCTTGCCGGGCAAGCTAATGTTCCAGCCATCATCACCATCAACCAGCGCGGTGAAGGCAAGCCATTGACCATCCGGGCTCCAAGCGATGTTGGAGGGGCTGTTTTCAAGCCGCGTAATCTGCGTCGGAGGTTCAGCCACCCCCCGATACAGCACAAAAAGCTGCGAGCCGCCAGGTTCACCCTGGGCCACAAAAGCAATGCGATCCCCGGATGGGGACCATCGCGGACTTGAGCCCTCGGTGAGGAATCGGTTGCGCGATCCATCCGCATCCATGATCCAGAGCGCAGAAGCCCGGCGGTCGTTCATCTTGTCGATCCAGCCGCGCGTGTATATAATTTCGTGTCCGTCCGGGGAAAGACGGGGACTGGAGACGGACTCCATGTCCAGGTAGCTGTCAAGATCGAGTGGTGTCTGCGCGTTCGCGACGGCGGCCATCAGAAAAATTGGAAGGAGTACAGCAAACCGTTTCATAAGATTGGGGACTTCAGCATAACTGGAACACTTCCCGCGGCCCGGCCAGCGCGCGAGCAGCGCGACACCCCAAATTAGTCATTCCAGCGACTTGGATCCCGGCCGGCGCATTCCATGGCGCGCGGGCCCGAACGACCACATGCGGAAAGGAAGGGCCGTATATTGGGGAGGTGCTGCGAAAAAGACGGGAAGGCGGCAGATTCGTACGTCAACTCGGCGATTTTAGCTGTATTAGGGTAGCGCCGGGAGAACTTTTAACGGATACGTGTGTTTTTGTGGGATCTTGACGGGAAACCGCATGAAGCGGCTCATACTCTTGGCGGCGGTGCTGATTCTGACGGGCGCGTCCGTGATGACCGTCCGCTTGGCCTACTTCACGGTGGACCAGGATGGCGGTGCCATGATTCTTTCCTGGGAGACGGAGGTGGAAGCGGATGTGCGCCAGTTTGAGCTTTTCCGCAAAACCAGCCAGGGTTCGGAGTTCCACCTGATCGCCACACAGACACCCCGCGGGATCGGCCAGGTTTACCGGTATCGTGACAGCCAGATGTACCGGTCGCCGGCCTCTATGGTGGACTACCGCCTGGAAGTGGTCTTCACCAGCGGCGTGCGGCAGCAGCTCGGCGAACGTAAGGTCAATTATACCTCCACGGCTGCCCGCAGAAGCTGGGGCAGCATAAAGGCCATGTTCCAGAATTAGCCGTCCGGTACGCCGTGTGCTATGCGGATTCTGATCTGGACACCTGAACGGATTGAGCGATCCCTCGCCCGGCTGGCCTGCGAAGTGGACGAGCGCAATCGGGGCACGGACGATCTGGTGCTATTCGGTATAGAGCCGAATGGAATTGTGGTGGCTCATGCGTTGGCCCGCCATATCAGCCGGATCGCCGGTCGGGAGTTCCAAACCATCCCGCTGGATGTCAAGTCGGCGGACGCGGAAAAATCCCAACCGGAGGTGACAGTGACCGGCAAACATGTGGTGCTTGTTGATGATGTGCTCTATACCGGTCGCACCGCCCGCAGTGCGCTGGATGCTATCAGTCGCCTCGGCAGCCCGGCTTCCATTCAGCTGGTAGTGCTGATTGATCGCGGCCACCGGCAGATGCCTCTGCAGCCCGACTATGTCGGTCGCCGGCTGCAGACCAAGTACCGCGAGCGGGTGGATGTGGATGTCAACCGAGATCTGGCGGTGTATCTGGTGGAATAGGAGATCTTGTCAAACGCGTCTATCACGCGGTTTTGCCTGTTTCGCATCCTCCATGTGCAGAGGCCCCCGGCTTCCGAGGCTGTTACGACCTGCTTCGGTGAATGAGGTCGGGCATCGTCAGCCCTGGAGTCTTGCGGGAGGCTGAACAGTCAGTTCGGCGGTGAAGTGAATAGGCTGATCCGGGTGCCGGCCGGTACCAGCGAGCCCGCTTCAGGAATCTGGCGCTGAATGCGGGCATCTATTGCAGCCGCGGAATCGGCTTCTACGAGATCCAGCACCGCGGCAGACAGCTCAAGTGCGTTGAGTCGCTGCCGGGCCTCGGCTACTGCAAGCCCCGTCAGATCCGGCATTTCCACCAGTCGGCCCGGATCCGGCCCCGTTCCGTAGAAGACTATGACACTATCTCCGCGCGTGAGCCGGGTTCCTGCCCGTGGCACGGCCCGCGTAACCGGCCCGGCCATATGGTTTGGCAGGGTATCCGGCAACTCTGCGCTCACTACCAGACCCACCGACTCAATGCGGGCGCGGGCATTGCGCTTTGACTGCCCGACCACATAGGGAACCAAGACATCCCGGCTGGTCTCGCGAGGCAGGTACAGGAACACCCGGCGACCCGGTTTGGCCTGAGCATCGGGCTTTGGATTCTGGTCAATGATCTGGCGATGGTGCGTCCCGTCAAAGTCCGGGTCAAACAGCTCCAAGGTGTCGCCCAGCTCAAAGGCCTGATTGACCAGCAGCTCTACGGCCTCTTCTACGGGCATGCCCACCAGATCCGGCACACGTACCACGGCGTGCTGCCGGGTGGCGCGCGGCATCAGCCACCGGTCCACCACCAAGTATACGATCGAGGCCAGAATCACCAGCCCGCCCAGCCCCCGGTAGAGATAAACGTTGCGCATGCGCGCTGAATTATGAAATTTTTGTGAACAATGCCTCCGAGTGGAACCAACCGGCAGCGTTCAGCGAATAAGCGTGTCTTTCTACGACGCAGACCGCCGGGCTGTTCAGCAGATCTGACCGGTGCCGGGGCACAAAATGTCTTGGGCCGGGTAAAAAAGCTTGACACAGGCCGGTTCCTGTTCGTATATTGCACGTCCGCCTGTGCGAAACCGGGCGGGCAGTTCTTTGAAAGGATGAGAGTATAGCGAGTCCTTAGTCGATTACAGACAAGGGGTCAGGCGCGAGCCTGGGCCCGAAACGTCAGGAAGAGCGCCGTGAAAAGTGCTCAAATCTAGATTTACAAACTCTGAACTACGGAGAGTTTGATCCTGGCTCAGGACGAACGCTGGCGGCGGGCTTCATACATGCAAGTCGAACGAGAACGCGTCCTTCGGGGCGCTAGTACAGTGGCGCACGGGTGAGTAACGCGTGGGCAACCTACCCTTGAGCGGGGAATAACCATCGGAAACGATGGCTAATACCGCATACGGTCCTGCATCGCATGGTGCAGGATGAAAGTCTTCGGGCGCTCAGGGATGGGCCTGCGTCGGATTAGTTAGTAGGTAGGGTAACGGCCTACCTAGGCAACGATCCGTAGCTGGTCTGAGAGGACGATCAGCCACACTGGCACTGAGACACGGGCCAGACTTCTACGGAAGGCAGCAGTAGGGAATCTTGGGCAATGGGCGCAAGCCTGACCCAGCCACGCCGCGTGGAGGATGACACCCCTAGCGGGCGTAAACTCCTTTTGTACGGGAAGAAGGCCTCCTCGGAGGGGGATTGACGGTACCGTACGAATAAGCACCGGCTAACTCCGTGCCAGCAGCCGCGGTAATACGGAGGGTGCAAGCGTTGTCCGGATTCACTGGGTGTAAAGGGTGTGTAGGCGGGACGGTGTGTCAGAGGTGAAAGCCCACGGCCTAACCGTGGAACTGCCTTTGAAACTGCCGTTCTTGAGTCTCGGAGAGGTCGCTGGAATTCGTGGTGTAGCGGTGAAATGCGTAGATATCACGAGGAACACCGGAGGCGTAGGCGGGTGACTGGACGAGAACTGACGCTGAGGCACGAAAGCGTGGGGAGCAAACAGGATTAGATACCCTGGTAGTCCACGCCGTAAACGATGGATGCTCGGTGTTGGCCTTCATAGTGAGGTCAGCGCCCAAGCTAACGCGTTAAGCATCCCACCTGGGGAGTACGCTCGCAAGAGTGAAACTCAAAGGAATTGACGGGGGCCCGCACAAGCGGTGGAGC
>JAPPNA010000044.1 GCA_028873925.1 Bacteroidota bacterium
GATGGCCATCAGCACTCAACAAAGTGCCTTGAACATCGATCTGCGCGTTGGATACAGCCAGCCAGCAGTACCACACGGATCTACAGTCGGACAAGCTCTGACCGGATGTGCATAGCGCTGAACAACTATCCAGAAACTTGGACCGTTGCGTTTCACAATTCATAGCGGGTCTTTCTACCAAGCCGGGCCTTACACTCCTGATTGACGAACCCGAGAATTTCATAGGGCTCTCCGAAATCCAGCCGTGGCTGATTGCTTTGTACGGTGCATGTGGGACCCAAGTGACTCAAACTATAATAGCGTCCCACCACCCTGAGGTCATTGACTATTTTGGAGCGGATTCGGGCATGCTGCTGTCCCGCGATGGTAAAGGTCCTACTCACATAGAGCCGTTGGCTGAGAAGGTGAGAGATCTGTCTGACAACGGATTTCTGCGTCTGTCAGAGATTGTTGCCCACGGTCTGGAGCATTGATGGGGCGGCAGAACCGGGAATTCTTGGTCCTATGCGAAGACCAACAGCATGAGGCCTTTGCTCGTAGATTCTTGAAGAAGACCAAGAATGTGACGCATTATGACCAGATTCGTGTTGAGCGGGCTCCGCTTGGACGAGGAGCGGCCGACCATTTCGTCCAGGAAAACTTCATCAGATGGTTACGCGTCCTGCACCATCCAAAGGGAGCGAATGAGTTCTTGGTCGTAGTATTGGACGGAGACCGATTTGGTGTCGATGGCCATCTACGCCAACTAGATCAGGCCTGCAAACGACAAGATGAACCCTTGAGATTTTCTGCGGACAGAGTTTCTGTTATTATTCCGACCTGAAACATTGAAACTTGGTTCGCCTACCTACAAGGGGACCATGTTGACGAGCGGCATTTCAGCTATCCCAAGCTTGATAGACCGAGAGATTGCGTAGGTCAGGTCGCTACTCTTGCGGAAATGTACGACCGTAAGCAGCTCCGAGAACCAGCACCTGAATCTCTTCGTGCATCCTGTAAAGAGTACGAAGAACGGCTTCGGAAAGGTGCTCGTAATCATCGCTGATTCTTCGTATAGGTGGCCGTTTATTAAGCGGGAGTCCATTGAAAAAGTACTGCTCCATCGGTTATTCAAGGGCAGCCAGAGATCTGGCGATGATTCTTGAAGCGGGCCGGATATTGGCCACATCTGCCAATTCGCCGCCCAGTGTGGCAGTCTTCAGTTCCAACCACGACTGGCGAAGATTCCAGCCGAGGGTCTGACTGCCGGGAGCAGGCATTTTGGAATCCTGCCCACAATTGCATAGATGAGTTCCGCCAGGCGGCTGCAGGAGTTATTCTGATACGGCGTACGCAGCCTGCACGGCGCTCTCCAGCCCGCCACCTCGTAATTGGTCGTCAATAGCCAGAATGATGCCCGACTCACTGACGAGTACCGGGCGCGGGAAACTCGTGATTTCGAATAAGTCCCGGATCCGACTATCGTCCTGCCGAGAAACCCGGGCATGCAGCCAGGGCATCGGATAACGGTCTTCTCTGAACGCTTCAATGTCCGCGGCAGTATCCAGGAATGCAATGCTGAGGATCTCAAACCCCCGATCATTATACGCGGCATACACCCGCTCAAGAGCCGGGATCTCTTCAATACAGGGCGCACACCAGGTACCCCAGAAATCCAACAAATAAACGCTACGCCGCAAACTGCGGTCCGTCAGAGTAACCGTTGAATCCTCAAATGAAACGAAGGCGAATTCCGGCACCGGATTGCCCGACTGCAGCTGTCGGTCCGGATCATAATCGCGCCGCAGCCATTCCGCCTGCCGGGAATCACGATGGGAATATTGAATCATCGAATAGTATTCCCATTTGGTCTTCTCGTCCTCCACATAGTGCGCCCGATTGACTCCAAAGTACAGGAATTGCAACCTAACTCCCGGATCGGGATGTTCCTCAATCACGCGGCGGACATACGCGTCAATCAGGTCATCATCGTCGGCCTTTTCATTCAGCCTGTAGATCAGATTTGAGGCACCCGTCAAGGACCAGGCCTCATACGACCACAGCGGCGAATCGGCTGGTATCTCTGCAATCGCCTCCCTTGCCAAACGTCCGCCGCCAATAAGCGGCGCAGATACATCAAAGTACTGCATCATAAGCCCTTGCCGCACCAGTGGGGATGTGTGCGCATCAAGCTGCCTCTTCATTCCGCGCCGGATACGACGAGCCGAAAGCACGAAATCAATGAAGTTGCCTGAAT
>JAPPNA010000147.1 GCA_028873925.1 Bacteroidota bacterium
TGCGATCTATAGCGATATGGCCCGCCATTATGAGCTCGCAGTGCTGCCAGCCAGGATTAGAAGGCCTCAGGATAAGAGTCTCGTCGAGGGTATGGTTAAGATGGAGGTCCCCCGACTAAAGGGACTCGCCGCCGCTGAGCATCTGCTAAGTCTCCAGGAGACCTTGCGGAAATGTGCCAAGAAGCCCTATACTGATGCTGGTGCCTCCCCAGGCCCCTCACCTTAACCAACTGAATCTGGGACACCGCCTGACGTTTTCGTCAAATGATCGGAGTTTTTGCAACCGGTACTGAGCATGTGCTGCGCTTCATGGATGGCACCGGCAACAAGTGTGAAGATGTCACGCTTCCCAAAAGCCCTTCCCTTGGGGTGGACTAGAGATGGATTGGCGGGGAACCTGTCAAGACCCTCAAGTACTTGTACTTCGCGGCACCTTCGTCGGCTGCGCTAACTCAATTGGATCTTGATAGCAAGCCGATTCAGCAATTCGCTGCCCAAAGGTCATGGTTTCGGCCAATTCAGGACGATATAGGTGACTCCCATGATCCAAGTGCTGTTAGGCGAAGTCTCAAGATTGTTGCGGGACGGTTCATGATACACAGCGTGCTGCTGCTTGACGACGACCTGGTGATGGTTCAATTCCGGAACAGCGATCGGGGATTTGGACTGCAGGTATTGAACGAGGAGGGTCAATTGGTGACTGAATTCATCGGGATCCCAAGCCTCTTTGACCACGCTCATGGTGGGCTGGCCTATCGCGTCATACAGCCTGAAATGGACGAGTCAGGCGACTACTCCAATCCATTCCTTTCCGTTTACTGATACGCCCCGGGTCCGGCAAGATGAGCGGAGCCATCCTAGTCGCAGATCAGGCTCTTGGGCAGCGCGCTATTGATCTTGGGCGTGCTCTTTCAGCAGCACATTACTGAATCGGATTGGGTTGAGTCCAGCATCGAGGCTTCTGTGGATGTTCCCGGTTCAATGGCGGCAACAGCCGCCGTGAAGCGGGTACGCAGGTGGTTCGCGCAGCCCCGGTACCAGGGCGTTTGCAATCGCCTCGGAACTTGAGTGCAGTCCGACCGGTGGCGCAATTCGGATGAGGGGTGCCTATTCCCCTGGATTTGTTTCCGGGTGTCTGCCGGAAGGGGCGGTGCTGCGGCCCGCTTCAGCGGTGTCAAATAAGGTCTGCAGAATCCTGCCACCTTTGACAGGATACGCATCAGCCACATGAAACTTTAGGAAATCCTCGATCAGGCGACGCAACTCGCGCAGCTCCAAAGGGGTGATCGGCCAGTTTAGCGCGGTATCAATATCGGCCCGGGCGAATACGGCAAAGGCACGTAGCACGCTGCGACTCGCCCAGGCCGACGACCCGGCAGCCGGACGATCCGTCGTAACAGCGCCATCATCATGCTGCAGGTAGCCGCCGCTATCCGTCAATTCCTGGACAGCATGTTTGCTGAAAACGGGCGCGAATCCCAGCAGACCCGCCAGTTTGAGCTGGAACAGCAATAGAAGCTGCTTCTCGGTGTCGCGGGTGTCATTAAGCGCCTGCAGCACACGCAACAGGAGGTCAAAGATGCCGGGGTCCGGGTCCTCTGATTCTGTCAGATAGTGCGTCAGCTCACAGATGCGCAGGCCTACCGCGAGCTTATTGAGGTCCTGCGAGGTGTGCTGAAAGGATTCAATATAGGCACACTCCCGGAGGATATGCAGACTGTGCGGCGTACGGCAGTACATCACGGCCTGCACATGTGACAGAGGCTGCAGCGAGGAGCCGAATTTGCTGCGGACCAACCGGGCCCCTTTGGCTATAGCAGACAGCCTGCCCTGATCACGGGTGTACAGGATTACCCGGCGGCTGGTCTCGCCCTGGTGGGCCGAATGGAGGACGATGGCCTCTGTTCTAAGCAGCATTCTTTAGCGTTGGCTGTCTAACCTGTTGTACCCCGGTATCGGGTCATCCGTCCAAAGGGCCCGTGCCATCGTATATTGGGGGTCCGACTTACGTCAATTCTTCCCAAAATGCGCCTGTTTGCCACCCTTGCCATCGTTCCGATCCTGCTGTCTGTCGGGGCCTCCACTAAGGCTCAAACGCTAACGTACGATACGCTCCTCTACAATGCCTTGGAATACCGAAGTGTGGGCCCTTACCGAGGTGGCCGCTCGGCCGCGGTAACGGGCGTGCCCAATGAGCCCATGAAAGCCTATTTCGGGGCAACGGGCGGGGGAGTCTGGCAGTCGGACAATGGCGGCGGCTCATGGGAGAACATTTCCGATGGCTATTTTGGCGGATCCATCGGGGCGGTGGCAGTCAGTACCTGGGACCCGAATGTGATTTACGTCGGAGGCGGTGAAAAAACCGTGCGCGGCAATGTGTCCCACGGCTACGGGATGTTCAAATCCGTTGATGCGGGCAAGACTTGGACCGCGATAGGCCTCAAAGACAGTCATCGCATCCCGCGGATACGCATCCACCCGCGCAACCCGGATCTGGTCTATGCCGCGGTGCTGGGGCACTTGTCCGGTCCGAATGAAGAGCGGGGCATCTTCCGGTCGGCCAACGGCGGCGAAAGCTGGGAAAAAGTACTATACATCAATGATGAGGTCGGATTTGTGGATCTGATCATGGATCCGCGGAATCCCCGCGTATTGTGGGCCAGCGCCTGGCGGGTGCTGCGTACCCCCTACAGCCTGGAAAGTGGTGGCGAGGGGTCCGGTATCTGGAAGTCAACCGATGGAGGTGACTCCTGGCAGGAAGTGACGGGCCAGGAAAACGGGCTGCCGGAGGGTACGCTGGGTATCAGCGGCATTGCGATTTCTCCGGTCAATACGGACCGCATGTGGGTGATTATCGAGGCGGAAGAAGGGGGTGTATTCCGCTCAGACAACGGGGGCGCGTCGTGGTCGCGCATCAATACGGACCGCAATCTGCGGCAGCGAGCCTGGTACTATACGCGGATTTATGCGGATGCGGCGAGCGAGGATGTGGTGTATGTGCTGAACGTCAGATTCTATCGGTCCAAAGATGGCGGGCACACCTATGAAAGTATTTCAACGCCTCACGGAGATCATCATGACCTCTGGATTGACCCGGATGATGCCGACCACCTCATCATTGCTGACGATGGCGGAGCGCAGGTGAGCTTTGACGGAGGGGATAACTGGAGCACCTACTACAACCAGCCCACGGCTCAGTTTTACCGCGTAACTACGGACAATCATTTCCCCTACCGCATCTATGGAGCTCAGCAGGACAATTCCACCGTCCGGATCCTGCATACCTCAAGCGGACTCAACGAACGGCAATGGGAGCCGACCGCCGGCGGTGAAAGCGGCTGGCTGGCACCGAAGCCGGATGATCCAGAGATTGTGTACGGGGGATCCTACGGCGGCTACCTGACACGGGTGGACCACAGAACGGGTCAGCGCCGGGCCGTGAACGTATACCCGGACAACCCCATGGGGCATGGTGCGGAAGGCATGAAATACCGGTTCCAGTGGAACTTCCCCATCCTGTTTTCCCAGCATAACCCGGATGTGCTCTACACGGCGGGCAACCACCTTTTCCGGTCAACGACCGAAGGTCAGACATGGGACATGATCAGCCCGGATCTGACGCGTGCTGATTCATCCAAACTCGGACCGAGCGGCGGACCGATCACCAAAGATAACACCGGTGTGGAGTATTACGCCACCATTTTCACGGTAGCCGAAAGCCCGCACGATCCGGCGGTCCTGTGGACCGGATCTGACGACGGACTGGTGCACATAACGCGGGATGGCGGCGCGACTTGGACTGACATTACTCCGGCCGGATTGCCTGAATGGATGCAGATCAATGATCTGGTCGCCAACCCGATTGAGCCGGGCGGTGCCTACTTCGCCGGGACCCGCTATAAGCTGGATGATTTTGCTCCGTACCTGTACAAGACGACAGATTACGGGACCAGTTGGACCCGGATAGACAGCGGCATAGATCCCGAGCACTTTACGCGGGCCATTCAGCCGGACCCGGTGCGGCCCGGACTACTGTGGGCAGGTACGGAATCGGGGATGTATATCTCGTTTGATGATGGCGACAGCTGGACATCCTTCCAGCAGAATCTGCCCGTAGTTCCGATCACTGATCTGGACTGGAAGGAGAATGACCTGGTGGTAGCGACGCAGGGGCGGTCATTCTGGGTGATGGATGATGTGACACCGTTACATCAGCTATCCGACTCGATCGGTGAGTACCCGATCTGGCTGTACGACTCCGCACCGGCCTGGCAAACGGACGGTGCGGTTACCTTCCGGTATTTCTTTGGCAGAGCGCCGGACAGCAGCGATACGCGTCTGAGCATTATGGAGGCTGATGGAACAGAGATAAAGTCTTTCACCGCTGATGAGGGTGGGCTTGCACTCAATACCGGCATGAATGCGTTCCGCTGGAATCTGCGCTATGAGGATGCGGAGTCCTTTGATGGCCTGATCATATGGGCGGGCAGCGTCCGCGGACCGCAGGCGGTTCCAGGGCGCTATCGGGCCCGTCTGGTGGCCGGTACGGATTCTATGGAGACGGAGTTCGTGCTGCAGAAGGATCCGCGATCCACCGCAAGTGATGCCGACCTGCAGGCTAAATTCGAATTTCTGATTGGGATTCGCGACAAACTGTCGGAGACGCACAAAGCCATTAAGCAGATTCGGGCGGTCCGCAGTCAGATCCGCGCGGTAACAGGTCGCCTTGACGAGGCGAATGAAGACATCAGGGATTCCGCGAAGGAGCTGGTGGAACGGATTACCGCCATTGAGGAGGCCCTGTATCAGACCCGGAATCAGAGTGCACAGGACCCGCTCAATTTCCCTATCCGCCTGAACAATAAACTGGCCGCACTGGCTGGCAATGCGTCCGTTGGCAACTACCGGCCCACGGATCAGCATGTAGCAGTGCGGGATGATCTGGTGGGACGGATTGATGCACAGCTGGCCAGCCTGCGAACGATCCTGGCCGAAGAGGTGCCGGCGCTCAATCAGCTGATCAGAAACGCCAACGTGCCGGCGATCAGTCTGGACGATCAATAGCAGGCGGCCGGGGCCGCCCGCTGCGGCAATGGCGCAGCGCACTTGCACTATCTGATCCAGAGCGCCATGCTTCGCTCACCAGTCGCTACCGCAGCGTGAGGCGCAGACCGGCCGAGAAGGTTCTGGGTGCACCCAGGAACACTTCTGCGTCATCGGCCCGGCCCGCACCGGTCCCGTTGCCGCTGTACGCCTGCCAGCGGCTGTTGTTGATGGCGTCCTGGACATAGATGGCATCAGCCAGGTTGTAGATCTGTACAAACACCGTATTGCGCGAGCGTCCGTAGCTGAATTCGTAACCCGCCTGCAGGTCCAAGACCGTGTAGCCAGGCGGCTGCCACACCGGGCCTCCGGTGAAGCTACCCGGATCAAATCCCGCAAAATGGCTGGCATAGGTGCGACCGGTAACCATTAGATTCACATCGGGCGTAGGGAACAGAGAAAACGCGTAGGCAAATTGGGTTTGCGGCGCGTCTCCCACCTTTACATCTCGCAGCGGCAGAAACAGCTCTGACCGGGAATCCGGGTTTGCGCGGTCCAAGGTTAGCGTTCCGGTGACATCATCGGTGTAGTGCCAGTCACCAAACGAGAAGGCTGCATCCAATCTGACCAGATCCAGCGGCTGCCACGCGAGTTCGCCTTCAATGCCTCGGTGCAGTGCGTTGAGTCCATGAATACTGACCAGAACTTCGTTGCCGGTCTGCTCCAGCAGGTTGCGCGTAAGTGAGCGATCCGTCCAGATCGTATGGTAGAGATTGAGTTTAGCCTGGAGGGTGCGATCCGCCGAAACGAAATTACCGCCGGCTTCAAACCCCAGGAAACCCTCGTTTCTTGGGTCAGGATTCAGCGCACCGCTGGTGGATTCAATGACCGCATCAAATACCGGCACGCGTGAGACTCGGCCGGCGCTGGCGTATACGGACAAGGTTCCGGTGAGGCTGTAGGAGAGACCTCCTTTGATCTGGTAGGCCCCAATAGCCGGGGCCTCCAGCGTGAACGACTGACCGGCACCATCGTCCCTAAAGAAGTCCTCGAACGTGTACCTGACTGCCGAATAGCCGATTACGCCAAATCCGCTGAGGGGGCCGCGATCCAGTTTTCCCTGGAGGAAGCCTCCGATCCAGCCTACAGTTGACATGTCGTTATAATGGAAGCGTTCTCCGAGACCGACTATGCGACCCCCAGGCCCCCAGAATTCGTTGTCTGCCCTCAGGATTCCGGTGCCTCCCAGCAGGTCCCTAACCGTGCTGAAGTGCTGAATTTCGGCGGTTCGCCAGTCCAGGCCCGCCTCAAGCTCCAATTCTTCCGTCACCTGTCGGGTCAGTTTGGAAATGCCTCCAATGGTCCACTGAACATTATGGCGGTTGCGGACAATGCCTTCGGACAGCCCCTGGCTGCTGTTGGACGCAATCGTGGCATCATAGTCCGGAATGGGGGCCGGCGTGGAAGTGTTCATCACGAATGACCCGAACAGGCTGGAGCCACCGCCTTTACCGCCGCTGTAGTAAAGGACCGAAGAGAGCAGCGTGTTGTCAGAAAGCTGGCCGAAATAGCTCAGACTGGCTATAGGCTTGTGAAAGAAATTCTCAATCTCGTTGATATACTCCCTTTTTCGTCGAACAGTCCGGAATCCGTTATGCTGCGTGCGGGTGTGGGAGGAGGAAACCGGTGCTATGTTCTGATTCCAGTAGCGCCCGCCTTCAGGAAAAGCCTCCAGGATATCACTGATCGTCTCGCTGCTCAATCCGTCCTGCTGAAAGACTTTGGCAGCAAAATCGTGGTCATATACTGCGAGATTCTGTCTGAACAGATTCTGACCGTGGCGCTGGGGCGTTCCAATGGCGGTGGCACTAAGCCTGTGATGGCCGCTGATGTTCCAGGTGGCCGCACCAAAGTAAGTCCAGGAATCCGTCCATGTGCCATCAATGACACCGGATCCGGTTTTGCGCAGCGCACTGACTGTAAACGCAAATTTATTGTTCAGGAGTCCCGTTGAGAGCACGAGATTGGATCGCAGGTAGCGGCCGCTGCCAAACTCCTGCTTGAAGAGCATCTGTCGGCTGTTCCGGGCGGGGTCTGTGATGATGTTCATCGTGCCGCCAATGGATGGCGTTGCCAGATTTACGATGGACAGTCCGCGCTGAACCTGGATGGAGCTCGTGATCTCGTTGAGGCCTTCCAGATTGGACCAGTACATCCATCCGTTCTCCACATCGTTGAAGGGGATGCCGTTAATCAGGATGGCGATACTGCGCTGATTGAATCCGCGCACATTGACGCGTGCGTCTCCGGCACCACCGCCCTGGGCCGTACTGTAGACACTGGGCGTTCGATTCAGGACCAGCGGTACATCCTGCGTGCCCATTTCGTTGCGAATCTGCATAGCATTCACATTGGAATACGCCACGGGCGTACGTTCATCGGTTGCCCGAGACGCAAACACTTCGGTAGCCTCCAGCGTCAGGCTGGTAGGCTCAATCTGAAAATCAACAGTCTGATCCTGGGTTCGCAGCGTAACGATCCGCGATGTGCTTTCGTAGCCGACAAAGGATGCGGTTAAAGTGTACGTCCCGGCATTCAGGCCGGAGATTTCATAGCGGCCATCCAAGTCGGTGGCTGCTCCGCGCGCCGATCCCTCAATGATGACAGTTGCCTGGGGCAGTGCATCGCCGGACGCGGCATCAATGATCCGGCCGGTCACCGTAACCTGCGCGGAGGCGCTGTTGCCAACCAATAGTACGGCAACGGCCACCATAAGGACGAGGGGGAATCTGGTCATGCTGGATTCAGAGTTAATTCAGGTGCAACGCATTGGGGTGTTGGCAGCGGCAAAATGTAACAGCTGGTCTCTACCGACTGCAGATTAACCATTCACCTGCACCGGCGGTTCAAAGGGGGGTATCCGCGCAGTCTGAATCGTGCGGGAGCTTCATTATCTGATGCTCCCGATCGTCTCCTGACGCTGGATTGGATGGTGCGCTGCCTCGGCAGAACGATATCAGAGCATTTTGAACAGCCCGATTGTTCCCGGACTGAGGTTGGCATCCGCCTATCCGCCAGTTCTGTGCGCATCGGTATAACTCCGCACTGCACATGTTCCCATACAGAAGTTCCGGCTGTTTTTGGGGTGTGGGGCGGGAGATCGCTGCACCAATACAGATGCGAAGCCCACGATTGTCAGCACTGCCGGACCCCAGTGAGATAGGGCTTCAAAGCGATACTACCGCGGCCTGTCGGAGGAGCAATCGAGCCCCGAGCGAATGCAGGATGTCTTGGCCGACCGCGTTGAACACGTTGCGTGGTGGGAACCAAGGAGGCCCGTCGAGGTACGAGCTGGGCGTGCCTCAAGGGTCCCTCTTGTCTTGAATGCGCCATCACATGGACGGGCACATAAAGATCCCTATCCTGCCACGAATCAGGGACCGCGGTCCGGCGAGGCACTTTCATGGCCGAACGGACCAGCGGGCCTCGTTTGTACGGGTGTTGGGAGGAGCTAAGAACGACCCGGGACGCGGTACCACATTTCTGGTCCAAGGACCGCCGGGCGTAGGTAAGACCGCTTTGCTACACAAAATGGCACAAGATGCCGCAGGCGAGTGGGATGTGGTGCACATTAAGCCCGCAGCACTGGAGTCACCAGTTGTTATGGCACAAACTTTGGGCAAAACTTACGTAGCGAACAGGGAAGAGAACTTCAAGGCTGGTGCCAAAATACTTGAAACGGGTTTCGCCAAACAAATAGCGGGCACACAAACGGTGGTGGGTGCACTGCGCGACTGCCTTAACCCCAGGGATAACGTTATTCTCGTGTTGGACGAGGCACAGCACCTCGCGAATCCATCTGTACGCGCGGCAGAGGCGGCGATACGAGATGCGCTGGATGACATCACAAATGGGCGAACGGAGCGTAAGGTCGTTCTGTTACTCGGCGGGCTGGGCAATACAGAGTCGGCTCTGGAGCAAATGGGTCTGTCACGACTTGAGCGTAACTGCTTGCACAATCTGAAGGGCCTTCATGGCAACGAAGCGCGCAATGTTATTGGGGACTGGCTTGTGGATGTAGGCTGCGCGGCGGAACATCTCGCAAGTTGGGTGTCTGTCTTGGCGGACTTGGCCGATGGGTGGCCTCAGCACTTGATCGTTTGTGCGGCGGTGGCAGCAGAAAAGTTTTCGGAACATAGCAGTGCCCCCACGCCCGAAGTAATAAGGGAGATTCGCGATAAAGTCGGAAAGGAGAAGGAGACTTACTACCGACAACGGCAGAAGGGCTTAGCCACGGAGATTATCGTTATCCTAGGATTGCTTGTCGCATATGCGGGTGCCGGGTGTCATTACGCCCGCAGCAGACTACTCTCCGCGTTAGGGGTCATACATAAGGATGATGTGGGTGCGGAGAGTGCCCTAGCCATCCTGATCAAAAAGGGGGTGGTGGCAGAGCACGCGGATGATGCGCTGTATTACATCCCGATCCCTTCAATGGAGCGGCATCTGCTGGAACAGGCCAGCAGGGTAGCTGCTTACGACCCCGGCCTTGTACTGAGCATCGCCAGAAAATTGCTTTTGGTCCTTGCTGACTACCGGCAGGGGCACACGCCTCAACTGCCAACCCAATTGCGCAGAGTCCTGGGCGACGCAGGGATGGGCACTCCGCCACGGCAGCGCGGTCCTTTGGAGGCCGAGGGTTGAGATGTTCGGGGCCACATGCCAACAGGCGACCTGAACAGTTACGGTGCGACATTGAATAGTATTCATCTCCGTGTGCGATCAGATCGCCGCCCTACCCGTGGACTGTTCCACCTTGATGCGCTCGCCTGTGCCACTGTCACCCGAGACATTGCCGCCCCTTCTGCGGCCATTCTGCAAGGCACGACCACATTTGGACGAGAGCGCAGATTGAGTACGCCCAATTTGTGGTCATATAGGTATTCACCGACGAACTCCGCAAGGACCAAATGCAGATGGAGTTTACCCATAAAACGAAAAGCCCATCGGGATTAGGTTTCAGGACTCCGATTTCACTTCGGTTTGCCGCGGAAGAAAAACCACGCGACCGGCAGGCCGGTGATAACAAAGGCCAAATCAATCAGCGACTGCTGCCAGTTGAAATACATCCGCACCGACAGCAAGGCAATAGTGCCGAGCAGGAAAAGAATGGGCAGATACGGATATCCCGGCATGGACCACGCCGCAGGATCCCCGGTATTGCGGTGCCGGAAGATTATCAGCGCCGCCGTCTGCAGCCCATAAACGATCAATACGACGAAGATCATGCCCGTTGCAATGTTTTCAAACGAGCCGCGCAAAAAGAGCAGACACACGCCCCAGATGCAGTGCAGGACGACAGCCCGCGAAGGGGTTCTGAATCTGGGGTGGACAAAGTTGAGCCAACGGAAAAACAGGCCATCCCGGGCCATAGCATAATACAGCCGGGGCGCAGCCATGGCCGTGCCGTTAATGCTGCCCGTCGCCGAAATCATCACAACTACCGCAATCAGCACCGCGCCAACAGGACCGAACAGCACCTGAGCAAGCTCCACACCCACCCGGTTTGATGCTCGAATCAGCTCTATCCCCAGCACTTGGTGATACACGAGATTGATGCCCAGATATACGACCATCACGATGCCGAAACCGACAAAGATGGCCTTCGGGATGGACCGGCGCGGATTCTTTAACTCACCGGCCACATACCCAACGCGCTCCCATCCGATCATGGCAAAAAGCACCAGCAGCAGGGATTCCGCCGTGTTGCCCAGAAACCCGCGACCGCCGGCGGATGTCGCCGTGTCCGCCAGGTGATTCTCCTGACTGGGCAGCATGGATAGGCCAACCAGTACCAGCAGAAGCAGGCCCAGGACCTTTGTAATGGCAGAAAACTTCTGGTATACGCTGGCCCGTTGGATGCCCGTGTAATTGAGCAGTCCGATGGCCGCGACTATGGCTATGGCCATAGCGGTTTCCTGCCAGGGGCCAAGTTCCACGATATACTCCAGATAGGCGACCGTGACCAGCGACAGTCCGGCGACATTGCTGGTTCGTACGATCAACAGCTGTGACCAACCGAACATAAATCCGGTGAACGGGCCGTAGGCGCGGTTGATATAAACGTACTCGCCTCCCGTATTGGGCAGCCGGGTGCCCAGCTCAGCATACACCATGCAGCTGATCACGCAGAAGGCACCCGCTCCAATCCAGAGCCAAATGATCTGGTTGAAGGACTCCATATTGCGGGCTATCTCCTGCGGTACGGCAAATATGCCTGCTCCAATCGTAATCCCGATCAGAACCGCCGCCGCATCCCTCCAGCCCAGGACACGCCGCAATTTGGGTTGTGTGTCAGAATTCATGCGTCAATATCCGATGGCGCGCCCGTCATAACTCCGCGAGTCGGCCGCACCGTAAATGACACCATTTTCCGTCAGGATGCAGTGAGCGCGCCCCTGCGTGCCCCGGAATCGGACCCGATGCCCAAGCGCCTCATATAGCTGGCGCGTATCCGGCGAAATGCCCAAAGATTCAAAATTCGTCACATTCGGCAGCCATTGGTGGTGAATGCGCGGGGCTTCCACTGCCTCTCCTATGGTCATGTCAAAGTCTACCACATTCAGGATTACCTGGAGCACCGTATTGATGATGGTCCGACCGCCCGGGCTGCCGACAATCAAGCGCGGCGTACCATCGCGGGCCACAATGGTAGGTGTCATGCTGCTTAGCATACGCTTTTCCGGGGCAACCAGGTTGGGAGGCGTTCCGATATAGCCGCGCGTGTCCGTATGCCCTGGCATCGGATTGAAATCCCCCATCTCATTGTTGAGCAGAAATCCCGTGCCATCGGCGACCAGGCGCGAGCCGTAACTGTACTCCAGTGTGTAGGTGAGCGCAACCGCGTCACCCTGAGCATCCATGACCGACAGGTGAGTGGTTTCCTCACTCTCGGATGCCAGATATAATCCGCCGAAGCGGCTGGAGTCACTCTCTGACGCGCGGTCCACAACGATAGACCCGCGTAAAGCCGCGCCGTGTGCTTTGGAAATCAGGCGGTCTACTGGCATGTTCGGATTGAATTTCGGATCCCCCACATGTTCAGCGCGATCCGCAAACGCCCGGCGCATGGCCTCGGACAGCAAGTGCAGGTACCTTGCGGAATTGTGGCCCAATGCCTTCAACGGGTACCCCTCCAGTATATTGAGCATCGTCACCAGCGCAATGCCGCCGCTGGACGGAGGCGACATCGCATACACATCATATCCACGGTAGGTGCCGTGTATCGGCGGCTGTTCTTCCGCCTGATAGCGGGCCAGGTCCTCCTCGGTGATCAGGCCTCCGTGTCGGGCCATGAAGTCGGCCAGCAGTCTGGCGGTTTCGCCTTTGTAAAAGCCATCATGTCCGTGATCCCGGATGCGCTTCAAAGACGCGGCCAGATCGGGCTGCTGCCAGATCTCTCCCGGAGCATAGACTTGCTCGCCATCCTTCAGAAAGGCCTGTCGCGTGGCCGCATATAGGGGGTCGCCGGTCTGCGCGAGCCGCCGGAGGAACCCGGTCATATCGCGCGAGGAGGGGAACCCGTGTTCGGCCAGCTCCACGGCAGGCTGCACCAGACGGGCCCAGGGCAGCGCGCCCAGCCGAGTATGGGCAAGGCTCAGGCCGGCAACCGTACCCGGCACCCCCACGGCGAGGGGGCCCTCATGATTGGAATTATTCTGAATCCGCCCGTCAGGTCCCAAATACATGTCCGCCGTAGCGGCCAACGGTGCCTTTTCGCGAAAATTAAAGGCGGTCACATACCCGTCCGCCCCATGGTACACCAGAAAGCCCCCACCTCCGATGTTACCCGCCGAGGGTAGCGTAACAGCCAGGGCAAACGCGGTCGCGATAGCGGCATCGACCGCGTTGCCGCCGGATCGGAGCACTTCCATTCCTGCCTCAGAGGCCAGGTAATGGCTGGATACAACCATGCCGCTGTCGGCCGCAACCGGAATGCGCCCGCTCTGGGCTTGGGCGGGCAGGGCCAGGAAAACAACGCTGAATACGGCGATTAAGCAGCGGTATATCATCAGGCTTCGGTCATGTTTGTCAATAAGCGGCATTCGGTTGCATCAGAATGACGGCCGCGTGAACTGCCAACATAAGCGCGGCGGTGGTATTTTGCCCGGTATGAGTGTGCTCAACAGGTACGGATGCGTGTTACTGGTGGTCTTGGCGGCATGCGGCAGCCCACCTGACGAGCCGGAATCGGGCACCGCACTGACCTTCACCAATCTGGAGGCGGCCTACACCGGCGACGCGGTCTGCTTTGACTGTCATCAGGAGGAATGGGTAGGATTTCAGGAGCACGGGATGGCCCGCTCGTTTTACGCAATGACACCTGAAGTCGCGGTGGAGGACTTCATGGCTGCTCCGCTCCACCACGCTTCCAGCGGATTCTACTACCGGGTATACGCGCATGAGGGTGAGTTTTTCCAGGAAGAGTACCGGCTGGATGACAACGATACCAAGGTACACCGGCTTACGCGGAGGATGGACTATGTGGTGGGCAGCGGCAACGCCGCCCGGACCTATCTCACCGAGTCCAACGGCCGTCTTTACGAAATGCCGCTGACCTGGTACAGCCAAGTGGAGAAGTGGGACTTCAGTCCGGGATATGAGGTGTACAACAAGCGTTTTGACCGACTGGTGCCGGACCGCTGCATGGCGTGCCACAACAGCTTTCCCGAATCCACACCGTGGGTTGAAGGTAAGTATGTGCAGGTGCCGCAGGGAATCAGCTGTGAACGGTGTCACGGACCGGGCAGCGAGCATGTGGATTTCAGGCTTGCCGGGGGCACATTAGACGGACCGGATTTGTCCATTGTCAATCCCGCCCACTTGGAGCGTGACCTGCAGATGGATGTCTGTCAGCAGTGTCACCTGCAGACTACCGTTTCCGTACTGCGTGACGGGCGGGGGCCTTTTGACTACAGGCCATCCCAGCGCCTGGAGGATCACCTGGCCTTCTTTACCGCGCAGGATGTATCCACAGGTCTGGATGTGATTTCCCATGCCGAGCGTTTGGCCCTCAGCGCCTGTTTTGCGGCCTCCGTGCCGGCTATGACATGTACGACCTGCCATAATCCTCACGAGGGATTCAGGGATCAGGGACCGGATTATTTCAGTGAAACCTGCCGAAGCTGCCATGAGGCGCCGCTGGCGGCCCACGAGCCCGATTGGACTGACTGTGCTAGCTGTCACATGCCGCGCAAGGCAGCCGATGGCACCCCGCATGCCTCCTTTACCGACCACTGGATTCGGGTTCCCGAACGCGATGTGGAGTCGCCCGCATCTATAAGTAAGGCCATGACTTCGTACTACGCGCGGGATGCGGCGGCAGGCAGCCGGATGCAGGCCGCAGCTACACTGGTGCATGGACTGCAGCAGGCCGATGTGGAGTATGTGGAACTGGGCCTGATGTTGGGGCGGAATTCAACATCGGACGATATCACCGGAGAACTGCACTATCTGATGGGACACGCGCTGCTGGAATTGGGTCGCGCGGAGGAGGCAGTGGCCCCGCTTGAAGTGGCCCTGGCCCGTAACGCCGCTGTTCCCGAGCGATTGAATGCGCTGGCGCTGGCGTATGAACAGACAGAATCAATGGCGGATTCAATAGCCCCGCTGTACCGCCGGGCGTTGAACCTCGCCCCGGAACTGGCGGAAGTCCGCCTCAATTACGGGCGTTTCCTGGAAAGACAGGGAGGCGCGGCCGCAGCCGTTGAGCAGTATCGGCTGGCGGGCCGGGAACGGCCCTGGCTGTCGGATGCACATTACAATGAAGGCACAGCCCTGCTGCGGGATGGTGACTTTGCGGCCGCTGAGACCGCGTTGAACACCGCGCTGTCGCTGCAGCCGGATCATGCGGATGCGCTGGGCAATCTGGGTATGCTGCTGCTGACCGAAAACCGGGAATCAGAGGCGGGCGAATTGTTCGCGCGCGCGGCCCGCAGTAGTCCGAACAACCCGATTGCTCTCAGCAATTTCGGATCCTGGCTGTTCAATCAGGGTCGTTACGCGGAGTCTATCGTATACCTGAGGCAGGCGGTTGCTATTGAGCCGGAGTACTTGGATGCGCTGGTCAATCTGGCCCTGGCGTATGCGCGGGAGGATCAGATGTCGCAGGCCCGCGAGACCGCTCAGCGGGTGCTGCAGCTGGACCCGCAGAATTCGGTTGCCCGGACCATCATTGAGCTGACGGATTCATGAAACCCGGCCTTTGGATTGCAGCGGCACTTTTGTGGGGCATCGGATGCACACGCCCGGAGCATTCAACGCCCATTGCAGCCGAGTATGTTGGCATTGATGCCTGTGCCACCTGTCATCCTACCCAGGCGGCCACCTTCATCGAGTCACAGATGGGTCGTTCCTGGGAGCTGGCCACGCCGGTCAACAGTGCGGCGGACTTTGTTACCCCGGAGCCGGTCTATGATGCCCACAACGATCTGCACTATCAGGCACTGCGTGAAGACTCAGCCCTCTTTGTGATGGAATACCGCCTGAGCGGGGCGGATACGGTCCACAAGCGCATTGAGAAGATCGACTATATCGTGGGATCCGGGCATCACACCAATTCTCACATCATGGATGTCAACGGGTATCTGTACCAGATGCCGCTGACTTGGTACGTCCAGGAAGGCCGTTGGGACCTACCGCCAGGGTTTGTTGGTCCTAACAACAGCCGTTTTGACCGGCCGATTCCATTGAAGTGCATCACCTGTCATAACGCCATGCCCGGGTATGTGCCGGGTTCAGAGAACAAATATGATTTTGTCCCCCACGGCATTGACTGCGAGCGTTGTCACGGTCCGGGTTCCAAGCACATTGAAAGTGTCAGTTCCGGCGGCGATATCGCGGGGACCATAGTGAATCCGGCCAAACTGCCGTTGGACCGGCAGTTTGATATCTGCCAGGGGTGTCATCTGCAGGGGGCATCGGTCAATCGGGCAAATGTTACGTTTGCTGATTTCAGGCCGGGGCAGGCACTTGCGGACATTGAGAATGTATTCTGGCCGCGGTTTGCGGACAGTGTGCGACAGTTTGTGATGGCCTCACACCCGGACAGGCTTCGCCAGAGCGCGTGCTTTCAGGCCTCGGAGAATCTGACTTGCATCACCTGTCATGACCCGCATGTGCGGATTGAGGCCATGGGAGAAAACCACTACCGGAACGTATGTCAGGACTGCCATACCGGCCCGGAGCTGCCGGAATGTCCAACACCAGAGGCGGCCCGGGGGGCGGACTGCACAACCTGCCATATGCCGGTATCGGGATCCAAAGACATTCCGCATGTGACCATTACGGACCATTTTATCCGATCCCCGGGCAGTGACTCTCTCGTCTTGGGGAGCCCAGATGACGGAGCGCGTCTGGTCCGCATGGCCAGTCTGCTTGACCCTGCGCCCACGCCATCGTTGGTGGCGGAAGGGTACTTAACGTATTACGAGACGGTCACCAACCATCCCGGATTTCTGGATTCCGCTTTGGTGCAGCTGAGTCGCGCCCAGGCGGATGGCGAAGATGTGACTGATCTGTTGATTCGCACTTATTTCCTGCAGCAGGATCTTGATGAGGTCATTCGGCTGGCACCCGGACCGGAGCAGTTGGACGAGGCATGGACCGCTTATCGGATAGGGGACAGCTTTCTCGCTGCCGGGCGGCCCCATCAAGCGATGGCTTATCTGGAGGTGGCCGTACGTCTGTCGCCTGCGCACCTCCGATTTATGCTTCGATTGGCATCGGCTTACAGTCAGAACGGTCGGCAGCAAGATGCCATTGATCTTTTCTCCAGGGCCCTGTCTGCCAATCCGAAGCTGACGGATGCCTACAATGACCGCGGCTTTGCTTACGTCCTGATGGGGGATGCTGAGCGTGCCGAGGCTGACTTTCTGGAAGCCATCGCTTTGGACCCTGATTCCGAACGGGCCCTGGCGAATCTCGCCTCATTATACTTCAACATCGGCCGCAAGGAAGAGGCCCGTCCCTACGTCCGCCGACTCCTGGATATTGACAGCGCCAATTTGCAATTCCGGCGTCTATGGGCACTCGTACGGTAGTCCTGCTCGGGGTGGGATGTGCGTTGATGTGTTCGGTGGCGGCCCAGAATGTGCCTCCGGCGCTGCTTAGCTGCTGGGCTCCCGAGGTACGCCATCTGCCTCCGGCCCCGCACGGCCCCGCCAAACAGTTGCCTCCGATCATTCGGGAGGAAGAACCGGATAGCGTGCGCCTGCTGAATGATTCCCCTCTGATGGCAGAGCATCTGGCGGATTTCAGTCCGCACGGGCTGAATGCCGTGGAAGTCCAAGGTGTACTCGCCATGCCTGAGCCTGTGGACATGGGGTTGGCTTCAGAGGAGGAGAGCGATGACGGCTCCATTATACTGGCCCGCCAGGTCCCCCTGAGTTCGGGTTCCCGAGCGAGATTCGAGGCCATAATAGGCGATGGGCCGCATGGCAGCGGCGGCAGTCAAACGGGCGACTATGACTTTTACGGGATTGGCCGCCTCATGCCAGGGCAGGTGCTCACCGTAGACATCACCACAGAACCGGTCGAGCCGAGGCTGGACACCAAGGTTGCGCTGTATAACAGCCGCGGCGACCGCCTTGAGCAGAATGATGATGGCATTTTTGGGCAGCGGGACAGCTACCTGCAAACTGTCATTGCTCAGGAGGATGACTACTTCGTTATTGTTCGTGGAATAAACTCGGACTGGCCTAGTGATCCGTTCGATCCGGCATCTGGACCCAAGGTGGGCAGCGAGGGGCCATACACGGTTACGCTGGGCCTGGATGCTACCGATACGGACTGGTTCAGTATGGACCTTAGGGCCGGGGATGTGGTCAGTGCCTCGGTTCGCAGTGAGGCGTTGCTGATCATGTTTGCGGACACGCGCGGTGACACGCTGATGCAGTCGGACCTTGACAGGAGCGTTGCTTATGCGGATACCAGCCCGCTGCTGCGTGGCGGCAATGCTAATCTGGCCCATGTGGCACCGCACGATGGCCGGTTCGCCATGGCGGCGGCTACAGGATCGGGAGCATATTCCCTGCATCTTGCGGTGTTTCGTCCGGGACTGGAGGCGGCGGATTCCGGCCAGATTCTGTTTGTGGATTTTGACGGGGCGGCGTATGATGCCAGTGCGTTGGGCGGTCGTGCGAATGCCCAGTTGTCTCCGCTGGTCCATTTCCTGGCGTTGCAGCAGCTGGAGGATGAAGAAGATGCTATCATTGATCGCGCGCTGGCGGTGGTTGCGGAAAACCTGATTGAGGATCTGAAGCTGGAATTAGGCGGCCGACCTGCCCTGCAGCTGCTCAACAGCCGTGATCATACTGATCCTTGGGGCGCCCCCAACGTCAGCCGGATTATTGTGGGTGGCAGCCAGCATGAGTTGGGCCTGAACACGATAGGGATCGCGGAAAGCATTGATGTCGGCAATTTTAAGCACAACGAGACCGCGGTGGTATTGCTGGATGTAATTACCGACCCGCTGGCCGCGTCGTCCTTTGCGTCGGTTGAGCGGGCCCCGCACGTATCAATGGCCGATCTGCTGGGTCTGGCGCTCGGTAATGTGATTGCGCATGAAGCTGGCCACTTGTTTGCCAGTTTTCATACCGGGCACCCGGACTACCCGGTACAGCTCATGGCGGGCGGGCCGGATCCGGCCGCCTTTGTCGGGGCGGGTGCGGATCGGGTCCTGGGTACGGCGGATGACCGCGACATTGATCTGGGGCGGAGCCCCTACAAGGCATTGGAAGGTTATATGGGTTTTCAGGATACGCGGAGTGCTGTCGGCTACGGACTGCTGGCGGGCCTGCCGCTGACTGTTGAAAGTGAGGTCCCGGATGCACCGGAGCTGGGCCCGGTTTATCCGAATCCGTCATCCGACGAGGTATGGCTGACGCTGCCGGCCGGTACGGAGGCGACGACGCGCTATGAAGTCTTCAATATGCTGGGCCGCCGGGTATATCAGAGGCAGGTAGAGCATCGCAGTGAGCCGGTACGCATTCCGGTGCGCCAGTGGTCAGCCGGGGTATACGCGATCCGCGTGATTGGAGCGAGCCGGTGGTCCGCGCGGTATTTCACCGTAGTGCGGTAGGTCTACTCTGCTGTTTTCCAGTGGCGCTGTTCCAGGTGCTGGGGCTCTACCGCTCCGGTCCGGATATGCTGGAGAATCTGTTTGGCATGAAAGCGTCCGTTTTCAATGAACCAGCGACTGGTGTGCAGCCCCCCACATACGGTGCCGGCTAAGTAGACCCCTTTGCGGTTGGTCTCAAAGGTTTCGGGGTCGTGCTGTGGGGTGCGGGAGGCATCGCGATTAATCGCAATGCTCAGACTTTTGAGGAATGAATAGTCTGGTCGGTACCCGGTCATGGCAAGCACATAGTCATTGGGCAGCGTCTGCGTGCCGTCCGGGGTGGCTACGGATAGCGTTCGGGCGGTGATTTCCTGGACCTTAGCATTCAGGAGCGCCGTGATGCTGCCTTCCTTGATACGATTGGTCAGATCCGGCAGGATCCAGTACTTGATTCGGTTGGAGAGCTCAGCTCCACGGTGAATCAGCGTTACTTTGGCCCCGTAGTGATGGCATTCCAGCGCGGCAATGGCCGCGGAATTCTTAGCTCCGATGACGGCGACCTGCTGACCCGCGTAGGCATAGGGTTCGCGGTAGTAGTGCGTCACCTTGGGCAGTTCCTCACCCGGTACGCCCAGTTTATTGGGCACATCAAAGAAGCCGGTAACCACAATCACCTTGCGGCAGGACAGCGCCTCTTTCTCGGTGACGACAGTGAAGCTGCCATCGTCGCCCTCAACGCGAAGCACGCGCTCGTACAGTCTGAGGTTCAGATCTTCCCGTTTCGCCACGCGCCGGTAGTATTGCAGCGCCTCGGTCCGTGTCGGTTTGATCCGAAGGGACGGAAAGGGGTGGCCGCCGATTTCCAGCAGTTCGGCGGTAGAGAAGAATTCCATATGGAGGGGGTAGCCGACCAGTGAATTGGCCAGTGCTCCCTTATCCACCACCACGGTATGGAGGCCTGCGCGTGTGGCTTCAATCCCGCAGGCCAAGCCCACCGGGCCTGCTCCAACAACAACAACATCCAGCATAATGCGGCTTGAACAGTCGCGTTGGACGGGCTGTTTCTGTCCAAACGCCAGCGCCTCAAATTCGGTCGGTCAGCGGGAGGTCTTGAGGGGCACCGGAGCATTATGAGATCGGCTGTTTCAATTCAACGCAGTCGTACGGAGCCCCGGTTGGTGCCTGATTTTTTCTGGCCTGAAGTCTAGGAACCCGGCTCCGCAAGCTAAATGGTATGCCTAAGTGCCGGAAAGGGGAACAATCGGGGCAAGATGCTACTCACCTGATGAGTCCACGCACACGGCCATTACAGGGCAGTAGGCCTCATCCTGCATGTCCAAGCGCAGGGCCCGCTGTACAGGTCATGAAGCGGATGATCAGCCAGCAAATGGCCGTTCATGCGCGTATATGTCCGTTTCTTGTCAGGTTGGCCCGCCCAGAACTGCTTGGATCAGCGTATCATGAATTGGCATATGAGCCTATGAATTGATAATTTGAGCGGCAAAGGCTGGACATTTCGTCTTCATGAGGGGGCTGGTAGATATTCTTGACGCTGCCAAGTACATGCTGGTGCGGGCGCGATACACCGTTACGCAGCTGGAGCTCCAGAAGCTGCTGTATTTAGCCCAAATGACTCACTTGGGCGAACACAACTCGCCGCTATTGGCTGCTCGGTTTGAGGCATGGAAGTTTGGTCCCGTAAACCCGGATCTCTACAGGGTAACCCGGCGATTTGGTGCGAATCCTCTGAGGAGCTCTCAGATTCAGGGTGATGCGAGTGCGATAAAGGTCCCTACGCACAAGGATGTTCTGAATGAAATCACGGATAAGCTCGCCGGAAAGACTGCGGCGGAATTGATTCAAATTACTCATTGGGAGCACGGAGCTTGGAAGAAGACCTACGATGCCAGGTTTCCGAGTCTTGATATCTCCGAACGACTGATGAGACAGGAGTATATGCAGCGGAAACGACGGTATGAGCGCAGTCAAGGCCAGCAGGCCTGATCGTGCCGTGCAAATTGGCTCTGTATTTGAACAGTCGGCGGAGGATCTATAGCCTGAATCGGCCCGGGAGCGCGCAGAGGAGGAGAAGTTGGCTAGAGTAAAGACCGCGATCGAGGTACAGCACTTGGAGGAGATAACCAGGAAGAACGCGAGGAGATATCGCTACGCTGATGGCTTCTTGTGGATTGCTGGGGTTTTCATGATAATTGTGGTCACCATGATTGCGTGCTCTGGAAAAGAGGCCAATGGCTTTAGGATTAGCGATACGGTATTGGTGGCTTTGTTGGGCACCGCGCTGTCCACAGTAGTCGCACCCACCATCATGCTTGCCCGCTATCTCTTCACCAATACAAATGATCGTGTGAGCGATCGAACGGGTGCCGAATGATTTACTGGGGTCAGAGCATTGCAGGCGAAGCTCCATTTGACCAGCGTTAGTCACCGCGGCTCCCACAGAGGGTGCGGAGCAGACTGTAACGGAGGATCAGAATGGCCAGGTGTTATCAGTGCAGGCGGACTTGCTGATTCAGGAACTCCCGTTTGGTCATGTGCCTGCAATACTTCGGGCTGCGTTGGCGTGATGCGCTTTGACCGGATCGGGGAGCTGCCACCGAAACGGCAGATTCTGCACCTGAATCGGATCACCAGCAGCACCCATTACGGCCTTCTGAGCGAGGTCGACCTGCAGGCTGCCGCGGATCGGGCACCAATGTGTCTTCCCTAACCCGGACTTCAGTTTTGCGCAGCCAGGCGCCGGGCACGGAAAAAATCCTGCAGCATCAGGGCGGACTGATCTGCACGGACACCCCCAATCACATCCACTTGGTGATTCATCCTTGGATCCTGCGGAATACTGTAGAGGGTAGAGGCACTGCCGGCTTTGTCATCCAGCGCTCCGAAGCACAGCCGCCCCAACCGGGCCGCGACCATGGCACCCGCGCACATGGGGCACGGCTCCAGCGTTACGTAAAGGGTGCAGTCCCTGAGGTGTTTGCTGCGCAGGGTTTCGCACGCGGCAGTAATGGCTATCATCTCTGCGTGTGCAGTCGGGTCCCGCAGCGACTCAACCATATTGTGGCCACGGCCAATGATCCGGTTTTCGTGGATGACTACCGCACCTACGGGGACTTCCTCTGCCTCAGCGGCCAATTCCGCCTGCCGAAGAGCAGACTTCATCCAGCGCCGGTCTGTCTCCAGGAACTGCGCAAGGCTCATAGCGCTAACGGCGCTTTTGAGCCAAAAAGCGCAATATCAGACCGGTCAGGAACAGTACGATCAGGACAGGCAGAGCGATCTTGAATAATCCCGCAATGAGTCCCAGAATCCCCTCCAACAGCACCAGCACCACGGTCACAACAATTGCAACCACAATCCATCGAAGTACCTGGTTGAGGTCCATCACCTGCTAATTTTCCGGCTCCTGATCCAAAACATGAAAATACTCGGAAGCGCGGTGCGCGGTTCCATCCGCCCCAAATCCGCCAATCAGCAGCGTGCTGCGGAGGCCGACCGGGGTGGCGGTGTGCTGGTATCGCCTGACCAATGCCTGTAACGGGGGCAGCGCATAAAACGTCTCCGTCTGGCTGCTGAGCACCTCCATATCCACGAGTACATTGGTCGGGCTGGCCTGTCGACCACCGAAAATCATGAGCAATTCTGACAGGACCGGAGCCGCGGCGTGCATAGTGCGCGGCATCCGGAAGGCAGGACCGGGTGTAAACCGAATACCTGTTCCGTCAGGATAGTCCACCTTAACACTGCTGTTGATCACGAAATTGTTGTCAAACCGGGTCCCTAATGCGAAATACGGACCGATCTGAATACGGGTTTCAGTATGGCCGAACAGCGGGCGGTCCACAAACGGTGCTGAGGCGTGCGTATTGACGGCCACCAGCGAATCGCCCTCCACACGGAAGGTCCGAAGGTCCTGCCGTATCCCGAGGAAGGGCTCGCTGCCATAGCGCGTGTCTCCTTGGCCGCCCAAAAGATCAAGGAATATTTCTGATCCTGTATTGCGGATCACAGCGGTATGTTCAGTGCGCCGGATCGGCAGTCCGGTGACCGGTATTTCCGCAAACGTGCCGGATTCCGGGGAATAGATTTCAACGTGTTCAATTAGATCTGAGACCGCTGTCACATTGTCCCGGCGGCTACCGCCGGCAATAAGTACATCACCATTGGGCAATAGCGATGCCGAATGTCCCGTGCGTGGGTATACCAGGCGCTCTGCGAGTGTCGTGAAGCGCTCGCTGTCAAACCCAAGCAGGAACGCATCCCCCTGTCCCGTACCGCCGGCCGATTCTGCGCCCCCGGTCACCAGAATATCCCCGCTGCGAAGCCGAACTGATGCATGGCCGCCCCGTGCGAGTGGCAGCTGGGGCGCATTAAGCGTTGTGCGGAAGGGCATGTATACCGCGAAGGCGGTGTCACGGCGTACTACATCGTCAATGTCAGTGGCATCCAGGACTAACATATTCAGCCCCAGGCGTAGGGCTACGGAGATTTCCCAGATCTGGGAATTCTGTTCCTGCCGAGTCATGGGGGAGCTGTTCAGATAAACAGATCCCACCGGGCGAAATGATGTGGAGCGCACGCGTATATGGATCACCGGGTCGATCTGCACCTCGGACAGATCCGGAGCCAGGACTTCAATATCAGGCTGGGACACCTCTACGAACGGACGTTCACAGGCGGCCGCAAACAGTACCGTGCTAAGTATAAGAAGGATGCGTCCAAATGCCATCGGTCAGGTTACCTCCCGAAACAGCGGAGCCGAATAAATCACTTCTTCCAGCACCAGACCGTGGGGTGCGGCTGCCGGACCCGCCATCCGCCGATCTTGAGAGGCCATTATCGCCGCAATACTGTCAATGGCGCGTTTACCGTTACCAATTTCCAGCAGAGTGCCGACAATGGCCCGCACCATACCATGTAGGAACCGGTCGGCTGTGATTTCAAAATGCCAGTGGCCGCGACCCCTTTCATCAATCCATTCGGCCTGCGTCACACGGCAGATTCGGTTCTGCGTTGGGCTCTGCGTGCGGCAGAACGCTCCGAAGTGGTGACGGCCGATCAGTTGACAGGCGGCTGCGTTCATGTGATCAAAGTTGGGCTCGCACCTAACCTGCAGGCGAGTGCTTTTATCCAAGGCCGTAGGCTGCAGCGAAACATGGTAGTGGTAGCGCCTGGCCTGGGCATCAAATCGCGCATGGAAGTCATCGGGTGCCCGTGCCACGCGGAGGACAGCGATGTCGGATGGGAGCAGACCGTTAAGTGATTTGAGGATCTTGCGCGGGACTGGCAGGTGATCGTGTGGAGCTTGGAAGTGGGCAATCTGCCCCCGCGCATGGACACCGGCATCGGTACGACCGGAGCCTGTCACGGTCACTTTGGGCAGTCTGCAGCAGGTGGCGAGCGCATTTTCAAGGGATTCCTGGATGGATGTTCCGTTCGCCTGGCGCTGCCATCCGCAGTAGTTTGTGCCATCATACTCAATCATGGCGACACAGGTGGGCATACAATTCGGGCTCGCACCCATTGCCGGCGGTCTGATTCAGGCGGCTGTTGGTGTTGTATGCGTAAGCGCGAGTATTGTGCGCAGCGGCATAAATGCGTTGAACCCCGTGGTTAGCAGC
>JAPPNA010000025.1 GCA_028873925.1 Bacteroidota bacterium
ATCCAGGCCCCTCAGGGTGGCCACCATCAATCTCATTAGGTGGCCACTTTGAATCGGAATGGGTGGCCACTTTCATCTGAATACACACATGGTTGGGCCAAACCGTCCATGTGCGGGAATTTGATGTGGGTGACTACGATTATCGGCAGCTGATGGAATTGCTCACGGCTGCAGCGTACAGCGGCTGGGTGCTGATGGAAGCACGAACTGAACCGGAAGACCGCATTCAGGCTCTCAGGTCTCAGCGGCAGTTATTTGATGACCTGATCCGACAGATCTCTCATTGACCGATCGCGGCTGATACTCGAGGCCGCAGACCGCGTGGCCAACAGTCGCGAAAGCGCATCCATTGTCCACATCTCAGCGCAATGATTCCGCACGCAGCTGCCAGACAGTTTCATTAGCGTGCATGTGCGCCACCGTGTAACGCAGGTTGCCGACGCATAACAGGTGCCCAATCAGATAGCCGAATTCCGCAAACGACCGTGCCGCGCTGATGAACGCATCTGTGGCAGCCTTGTCGGCGTTCAGATTCCGTACGGCGGGCATCGCTTGGAAGGCAGCATCTCTTCAAGTCCGTCGCAGCTCGGCTAGGACCAATGCGAAAGACGCTGCTGCAGGTGCTCGGCGATCAGAAAGGGGGCCTCCATATTCTTTCCAGGGGAATGCGAGTACGATCTCAGCGCAGTCCTGATATCAGCGAGGAATATCGGTAGTACCGCCCTGAATTGGCCGGCGGCAAGCTCCAACCCGTAGACACCCGCCGCCACCGCGTCCGCGGTAACCGGTTACTGTCGGGCTGGTGGTGATGATTGGCTAAGGTCGCCACGCTTACATCCCGGCAGATCAACTACTCCCAATGTTACATTTCCTGCAACCGGTCAGCTGCGTGGTGTCAGTAAGCGGATTCGGATACCCTTGGCGAAGTGGATTCCGGTGTCCTGACAGAAACCCATAAGGCGGCGGGGTTGGCACAAGAGCCCGCCCGGTTTTGTCAGCGTCGTCAAATTGCGGTCTGAAGACTGCCCGCGTGCCGGGCACGAAAACGCGGGCTTTGATTGCACATGCGCCATCTTCATGCTGCGGTTTATCACCGCTTGAATTGGCGCGCGGACGGTAGATCCAGCGGGGTATATCTCGTCTGTATGCTGGCCCGGGGCACCGCGCGGAAGATGGTGCTGCGGAATTGAGGGGGCGGTCGCTCAGTTGGCTTACCCCATCTGAACCCATTCCGCACTGTCTGCGTATATTGGGGCCACAAGAAGGCACATCCTGAACATGGCAGAAGCTCTTGAGCGGCAGGCTAATATTGCATCTTCTCTGGATTTCGTCAATCGGGAAAATGATCCCTGCACATCGGAGGAAGTCGTAGCGCTATTCATGCTGGAGAGAGCGCTTTCCAACGACAGAAGGCGACTCTCGCCGCTGGAACTCAATAAGCTGGTCTTTATCGCGCATGGGTGGACCCTGGGAGCTCTTGATCGCCCGCTGATTGACAACAGGGTCAACCAGATTCAAGCCAGGCCAATTGGCCCGGTGGTTGTCAGCTTGCATCTTATGCTCAAAAAATGGGGTGCTGAATCATTGAATTTGTACGACTTCTACTCGTTGCTGTCCAGATCTTCAAGTCGCTTGAATCCGAACCTTTTGCCGCTACCTGGAGATGCCAGACCGCTAGGGCTGGTGCGGCTTGACGATGATTCTCGGGTCTGTGATGTTCTGAATCTGATTTATGACACCTATACGCGGTATAATGGCGGCCAGCTGGTCACCCTGACAACCCAGGCAGACAGTCCTTGGGCAAGCCATTATGGCTCAAGTTTCTTGGGACGCTGGGGGTTGTGGCGTGGAGTTGGACATATTCCAGACATCAGTATTCGGGCTTACTATCGGAGGAGGCTAGGCAAATAGTGCAGGAAGCGCCGTTGGAGGCTAGTGATCTAGCAGAACCAGATCCCGCCCAGGTCTCATCTTCAAACTTTGTGGGAGGGGCAATCGCTGTCTTCGCCAATGAGTTCCGAAACTTCCGAAAGTGGGTGCGGTGGTGCATCCGCTGGTTTGCCCTCACTGTTTTGGTCATGTTTGGATTCAATTACGGATCCCTTCAGTTGAGGCTGGGTATGTGCCAATGGATGCCCAATTCGGCCATTTTCTGCGGAGAGTTAGCTGTGCGAGATCAAACTCCAGAAGTGAACCCTGTCGATGCTGCTGCCGATTCAAGATGGCCTTCTATTCTCTTTGGCGGGGTACTGATTGCTGTGATTCTGATTGCTGTGATTCTGATGGTTACCGGCTTTATAGTGCGGAGATTCTCGGAAGGCAAGAATGCCGCCAATCTGAGTGCGGAACATTCCGAAAATAAGGACGTTAAAGGTAATCAAGACCCGTCAAAATGACCCAACCCCGACACACTGCAGCTGACCTCAAAGTGTCTCATTTTAGCTGGCACAGCCCGGATTTCCCGGACTCTTGACACCGTTGCACAGTTCATCGTGATTGCTGCCGTTGCTACCGCGGGCATCCTTATGTTGGTCACATGACGCAGATGCAGTCCTATCCGTCACCGGTTCAAGATGGCAGCTGGCGCGGATAGACTGCGCAGTGGTGATATTACATCCTGCCCACTCTCGCCTGATAGCGTTGACTTGGGTGAATGTGAAAAGTGCATGGGTCACTGTAATATTCCGGTGATGGTTGCGCCAATAGCATGGAAATTGTCGTTTGGTGGGGCCAGCGAGTCTGCAGCTAAGATATCCGTCTAGGAGTCTGCGCCGTAGAAACCGTGAAGCGTGTGAAGTGGGGAATGCAACGCAATTTCTACCCGTATTGGCTGTAAAGTGGGGCATGTTCCCTATCTTGCTACGAAGAATGGGCCATAATGAAGCTAATGTGGGTATCCAAACTCGGCAAATACTCCTGTGACGGAGACTCCTAAATGCGCGAGTTCACGCATCGAGTCTATCCCGACATAGGGTGGAAATACCCCAAGGGCCATCCGTCTCGGATCCGGCAGACTGTTCCGCTTGGATTACATAGGATCCGGTGACATATTGGACTTAAAGACACGAGCACTGTTCGGCGACAATCAAGCCTTGGAAGCCGAGCGGTGTCGGCCCTCTCACTATGTGACATCCCAATCCACCAGGGGATCGGTGGCTTGGGGTGGCGGATTCCCCGGTATACGGACCAGACACCCCATGGGTGGCGACCAACAGCAGTGGGCACGCGAATTGGCATCTGTGGGAACAGCAGACCAGCTATAGCATGAATGGAGTCAGCAGACCACTGCGGGAGATTGCGGTGCGGATCCCGCTTATGACAGCAACCTACGGTATTTAAAGTGCCCAAGAAGCCGCCTCCGGCCCAGCCGAGCGCTCAAAACATAACCCCGATATCAGCGTCGTACCAGGGTTATCGGTTGAACAGCCCTGAACTGGCCGGCGGTGAGCTGAGACCAGTAGACACCCGCCGCCAGCCCGTCCGCGTCAAACGATACCGAATACTGTCCCGGCTCGTGGTGATGGTTGGCCAAGGTCGCCACGCGGCGTCCCAGCACATCAACTACTTCCAACGTTACATGCCCGGAACGGGCAACCGAATAGGTCAACTGCGTGGTGTCAGTAAACGGATTCGGATATCCGACCTGCAGCGCCGCTGGCTCAAGTGTCTCGGGGAGCTCGGCGGAGGTGGTGGATATCCGTCTGAAGCTTAGCCAGTTGACGCGGAAACCGGTGCTCTCCATGACCATCCGCATGCGCTGGATACCCTTGGTGAGGTGGATTCCGGTACGCCTGACCGAGACCCATAAGGCGGCGGGGTTGGCATAGGAGATCCGCCCGGTCTTGTCTACACCATCAAATTCGAGCCTGAAAACCGCTCGCGTACCGGGCACATAAACGCGGGCCTCCATCGCATACTCGCCATCCTCCTCCACATCAACGGTGTACTCAAGCCACTCGCGCCGGGAAATGCCCGCCACATCAAATCCGTCCCGGTCGGTGGAGTAATCCACATCTACCCCCTCGTCCAAGCGATAGCCTCCGCCTGAATTCTGAGGAGTCAGATCCACATAGGCGACACCTGCGCCGCCCAAGTCATAATTCTCGCTCTCAATAATGCCCGGGATGGCGTGGGGCGCAATCAGATAGGGTGCCCGGCCGCAGGAATCCCCAACCTGCAGGCTCTGAGGGCCTTCGGTAAACGACCACCCCTCGCCATCTACCGCGGTAGCGGACAATTCGTAGCAGCCAGCCTGCGCATTCGGGATGGTGATCTCGTAGGGGGCATCACTGACAGTGGCCAATTTCCCGCCACCCTGCATGAACACGACTCTGCCTACCGGGCCATCAGGGTCCGAGGCTGTGGCGGTAATGTGCAGATCCGCGCCAGCCTCCAGCGTCGCTGGTGCCTCAAAGGAGATCTGCGGCAGATGCCGGTATTGGTACACCCGGACATAGTCGATGAGCATCTGCTGGGGGAATATGGAGTCGTCTACTCCCTGCTGCCCGCCCCAGGCTCCGCCAATAGCAATGTTCATCAGCAGATGAAACGGTTTGTCGTACGGCCAGGTGCGCCAGCCCTGAGTGTCGTTGTAGTAGGTGAAGATTCTATCATTGTCAATAAAGAAGTCCAGGCGTCGGGGGGTCCACTCAACCATATAAACATGGAAAGCCTCCGTGGCATCCGGTACGAGTCGACTGCCCCCGCGTCCGGATCCGGAAAGGTGGTTGTACCGCTTGTTGTGAACCGTGGAGTGGACCCGATTGGGCTGGTGTCCCACATGCTCCATGATGTCGATCTCGCCGTTGTCCGGCCAGCTACCGTTGCCGTAATGTCCTTCGGTAGGCAGCATCCAGATGGCTGGCCAGGTGCCGCGGCCCTTGGGGAGTCGGGCCCTGACGGCAATACGGCCGTACGTCCAATCGCCCTTGTTGCGGGAAACGAGTCGGGCCGAGGTATAGTCGCGACCAGCGAACACGGCCTCCTTTCGGGCCTCTATGATGAGATGGTCCCCATCCACACGCGCGTTCTCAAGTCTGTTTGCGGTGTAATACTGCAGCTCCGCGTTTCCCCAGCCATGCCCGCCGACATCATAGTTCCATCTGGCCGAATCCGGCAGTCCGACATAATCGAATTCGTCCTGCCAGACAAGCTGCCAGGCCTGGGCGGCTGACTTGTCCGGCACCGCGAGCACCAACATCGCCGCCAAACCGCAGCCTGTGAAAAAAAGAAGACTCCGCACTCGTCCATACGTCTTGTTCAACGCACCAGCCGTTGGGCTACTGTCCGGGATGTTTTTGAGAGATTTGAGAGCGGTCATGGTTATAGGGTCATGATCTGATTAAACAGTGTGGAATCCACTTCCATGGATGCCTTCCGGCGCAGCTCGGTTACCAATGTTGAATCGGTAGTGCGCAAGCGGAGCGTGCCCGCAAGAAATGTGCGAAGCTCCGCATTCACATCTGCAGTTACCTGCGGACTGTTTTCCAGCCCTGCCTGCCTGCCCGCCTGAGCAAAGGCCTCATTGCGTAGCGCCCGTCCTACAGAAGCGGCTGTACGGTTTACGGCCTCGGCAAACGGCAGGTCCGGCAGCCAAAAGGCGTAATCCTCCGCCGTAAAGGCGTGCCTGCGCCCCGACTGGAGGTAAGTGGCCAATACGGTTTCCGGCTCAAGCTCCGATAGGGCTGGCGAATCCGCGTCGCTCAGGACAACAGGCGTGCGACCGGCGCGCAACTCCAGTCGATTCAGGGCAGCCTGCAGCGCCCGAACACCATCGGCATCAACCTGAACATTCAACGAGTCCATGAATGCGCGTACAAACTGATCTCCCAACAGCCGCCGCCGGCGCAGCCGCAGCAGACTCGCCATGCCAGCCCGGCGCATCTGGAATTCAGTCTCGGTCAGAATGGGCGCGGACAGTCGGTCTTCAACCTTGATAATGTGGAAACCGTGGCGACTCCGTACCGGGGCCGAATAGCCGCCCACCGGGAGCGCAAAGGCAGCCTCAGCAAAGGTATCGTCCGCCTGAAAATACCGCACCTCCCCCAGATACCCCGCCATTGAATCAAATGCTGCCGTACGGAAACAGTCCTGCGCTTCCACCAGAAAAGCGCGCCCCGCATTCAGGCGTTCATACGCGGCCTCCGCGTCGGCTTTGGTGTGATACAACAGGTGGCGCACGATCAGCGGCTGCTTGAAGCGTGCGAAGGCGAGGCGCAGGCTGACTTCATCCAATGATGGCAGATACCGAAGAAAAGCCTGCTCGTAATAGCGCCCGCCCAGCGCCTTGCCCATCGCAAGCTGCTTGAATCCCATCGCAAGGCTGTCGCGATCCAGTCCGCGATGTCGGGCCTCTTCGGACAGCAGGTACTCGTTGACCAGCCCGTCCAAATGGGACCACCGCTGTTCAGGCGTATCGTTGGCTCCAGACTGCAGCAGTGCATTGACATAGGAGCGCTCAAAATCGCCTACGCTGATTCGGTGCGCATCAACGCGGGCCAGCTCACGGTCCACATCGTCTACGTTTCCGGCGCAGGCGGACAGCAGCAGCACAAGGGCGGCAGACAACCGGCGCACGGGTTCTTAGAAATACAGACGGAAATCAAGCATCTGCGTGTTCCCCAACAACTCAAACGGAGTATAGGCATAATCAAAGCCGGCGCGCACACCGAGTGCCCGTACGTCCAAGCCAGCACCAAACGTCAGATGGCTGTCCACATTGTTCAGGAAGGTGTCCTTATACCCGGCGCGAAAGTCCAGATTGAAGGTGCGGTTATACAGTCGCAACTGTCCGCCGAAGTCTCCGTTGAGCTGGTTGTCGTTGCTCTGGTGCGCATCGGCCAGTGCCAGCAGCTCCACATTCCGCACCCTCAGCACCGGAAGGGCCATGCCGAATTTGAAGGACAGCGGAAGGTCCCAGCTGTCCATCTCCAACCGACCCGGTACATTGGGGTTGTTGCCGGTAGTGGTTTCGTCTATGTCCACGAAGACGACGCTGTTGACACCGCGCATCTGGAGTTTGCTTCCAAAATTCTGAATGGAGGCGGCCAGCGTCAGCCCCTGGAGATAAGCGGTCTGGAGCACAAATCCCACATCAATACCCACCGCGGTCGCACTCATGTCCCGTATCTGCTGCCGGACATACTTTACGGTGCCTCCGAAATAGAACGACTCGGTCAATGGCTGCGCATAGGTCATGCCCAGACTGAAATCACTCGCCCGGAATGTCTCGCCGGTGCCTTCTGGAAGCGCTACGGTACGTACGGTCATATCGCCATAGTTCACCGCCGTAACACTGAGGCCAATAGAGCTGGAACTGAGTACCGGTATCGCTACTCCGGCGGCGCTGTATGTGATGTCCGCAAACCAGCGGGCATGGGACAGCATCAGACTCCCCGCTGAATGGGCTTCGTAGGGCCGGGCCACGCCGGCAGGATTCCAGAACAACGCGTCCGCCCCGGTGGCCAGGGCTGTGTAGGCGTGGCCTACAGCCTGACCGCGGGCTCCGGTGCCCAGGGTAAGGAATGATGCGGCGGTCGTACCGGTCCGGCTCTGCCCCAGTACCGTAAGCGGCAGGGTCAACATAAACACCAGCAGCCAGCCCGTCGCACGCATGATCATGGACTACTTGATGAGGGCGAATTTACCGATTTGCTCGCCGATGCCCGGAGCTTCCACATGGAACACATACACGCCAAAGGTAACGTCCTGCTGCTCCTCCGTCTGCAGGTCCCACCATGCGGCCCCATCGGATGTGACCCCGTTATGGTACAGGGTCTTGATCAGCTCTCCGCGAACGTTGAAGATTTTGATCGTACATTGGGGCGGCAGATGAATGAACTGAATCCGCCGTTCTCCGCGCCCTTCAATCTGCGAGCGCGGTTCAAACGCCGAGGTGCCCACATAAGGATTCGGCACCACCGCAATGCGGTCAAGCTCGCTGCGGGCCAGCTCCGTATCAATCAGCGAGTTGCGCAGCGTAAACTGAAAGAAATCGCCCGTTGCAAAGGGGCGCAGCGCAGAAATCCTCAGGCGGTCGCCCGCCGAAGGCGGCACGGAGCTGCCGCCATCAAGGGCCGTAAAGGAGATCCGATAGCGGAACTTGCGGACTTGCGAGCCGGGGGGATACTCAAAAAGAATAAGGTGGTCGCCAATATCAAACTCACCGGTGTCATTGCGGTCTTCAATCAGCAGTTCAGCCGCCGTGTTTTGGGTCACATTTACGGCGAAAAGCGGTATTTCCTGGCGTAGAAACCCGAATACCCGGGGTGGGCGGTACAGGGAATCACTGGCAGACACCCAGATCAGTTCATAATCGTCCGGCGATGCGGCAAAGGAACCGGTCGTATCCGGCCGAACGGTCGCAAACCAGTTGGAGGTATATCCCTCCAGTGTCTGCGGATTGAGGTCATACACCTCATTCTGGGCACCCAGATTGGCAACGTATCCCGTGCGGTCCCAATCCAATTCACAACCGGCGATGGCTATGCACTCAACATTATTGATTTCCACGACAAACCCGCCGGTCAGCGGTGTCGTCGGCACGAATGTCGTGCGAGGAATCAGAGCTCTGTTGTTGGAAATGTCGGCAATTTCATAGCCCACCGTCTCGTAGATATCTGTTCTGGACGAAATCAGGTCGCTAAAGAAGCTCAGACGAAATACGGCATCGTAATCAATCATATCCTCCTGCAGCACGCGCACCGTAGCCGAGCCGCTGCCCAAGCCCTCCGTGACACGGCTCAGATCCTCATTTGTCCCCCCTTCCACGTAGCCGACCGGGGCTGCGCGTGGCATTACCACCGCGGCATTGCGGGAGTAGCCGGTGATCAGTCCGGCCTGATTGACGCTCACATTGAAGGTGTTCTCCTGCGGATCAATGGCCTCCGAGTTGGGATCCAAATCCGGCCGAACCCCCCGGTCATAGGCTACCAGCGCATAGTAGTAGGTGATGCCGTTGGTCACCTCGTCATCAACGTAGAAGAACTGCAGGCCGCTGTTGGAGCCCAGGTCATAGACCGCCTCGCCCTCCAACACCGGAATCGGTCCCTGAATATCGTTGTCCAGATCCCACTGGGCAATCGGATGAAAGAAGGTGGCCGTGCCGACAAAGTCAGTAATCGTACGTGCGTCAAACAGCAGCGGATCGGTTCCCCTGTACAGCCGGAATCCTTCAAAATCAAATTCCTGGGTAAAGCGGTCAAAGCTCCGAACAGCCACGGTATCCCAGCTCAACACCACACGACCATCGCCCGGTACCGCGGTAAGTTTGGGGAGAAACGGGGGCTGAGCAAAGGTGTAGTCCGCATTAAAGATGCTCTGCGCGGTGCGGCGGTTCTTGAAGAAATCCCGCTCATCTTCCCCAAACACCCAGGCTGTGGAGAAGAAATCCGTGCCGCCGGATTCCAGTCCGACCGGTCCGGAAGAAAAAAGCAGAAATGGCTCCAGGTCGGCCTTGAAGGCCTCCGGTTTGGTGCCCAGCGGGAACTGGGCATAATTGCTGATCCGGTCCCACATCCAGGCATCTTCGCGCAGATTGTCCCCGCTTTCATAAAAGGGACGCGTCTGCAGATCGAAACCCGTCAGACCAATCTGATCGGATTCATCAATGTCCAACTGATCAAAATTGGGCTCTCCATGGGTGGGGATGCCATCGCCTTCTCCCTGATCCGGTCCAGGGTACCCAAGGTCAAAGGGTCCCTGACCATCTCGTCCTACGTCATTGTTGAGCGCTTCGCCGATGTTCCATTCGCCATTGCCGTTGTCGTCGGTATAGCCGACCCAGTCCATGTTTTCGTCGCCCGTCCACCATCGTTCGGCCATGTAGGCGGGCCGGTCGGCCATATTCCCGTTGTAGGCCTCAAAGTTCACAATATTGTACCGGCCTCTGGCCTCGTCGGCGATATTCTGCCGGCCCTCAATCAGCGTGCCCGGGCCGCTGAAGCGCGATTCGTCGGTGATGCCATCCTCATCGTTGTCCAAGCCATCAGAAGCGCGCGCAGGGCTCTCCAGAAATGCAAACCCGGTGTACCCTAACGGGTAGTTACCACCGGTGGGACGTGTACCCAAGCCATCCTGATCCCACCCGTACGCCACATCCTGCTGAGGGTCAAAGGCAGCGTTCTCATCGCCTTCCTCATTGCCGAGCCCGTAGTCCATGATCTGGCCGAGGTACAGGTCGGTGTGCGGTGTTTCGGTCACGTTCGTGATGCGGTACAGCACAAACATGAGGTCTTCCGCCAAAACGTTGGCCCACTGAAAAATGCGCACCTGGGTCTGCAGCCCCATGCCGCCGATGGTTGAGTCCCCCGGACTGGCGTAGAAGACTCCGTACTCACTATGGGGGCGTTTTTCTTCCGGGTCCAGCGCGTACTCCAGATCCGTGAAGTCGTCCATCACGTAAAAGCTCTCCAGATCCGCGTTAAAGACGCTGCGTCCGAAAAACCCGTTCCACTGGCCCGGCCATCCGGGATCATCCGGGTTGTCCAGCCGGTCAGGCCAGAAATTGGGCCACGAGGTGGGATCATCACTGAGGGCCGGGGTGGGGGTCCGTTGCCGGGTGATGGGATCCAGGCGGTTTTCATTCATAAACCCCGGCAGCGGGGTCCATCCCCAGAGGCTGCCATCGGGGCTGAGACGCTTGCCGAAGTCACGATAGGTAAGGATCACCGGATTCAGAATCGTATCGCCTCGGGCATTTGGGAAGAAATCCAACCATTTCAACCGCTCCCCGTAGACCTGTCCCGCCACCATGATGCCCACGCCATCAATGTGGCGGCCTCCGATGCCCCGCGGCCAGACACCATGCGGGATATCGTTCCAGCGGGCTAGTTCGCCGTGGTTTCTGAAATTCGTTTCAATCAGATTCCCATCCAGGATGCCGCGCGCAATGAGGGCCTGATCCCCTCTGAGGTCCGTAGAAACCGTCTGCGCGACACTGCCTACCCATGGCAGGCCGGCGGCCATCAGCACCACCACAATGCGTCTGATGATGGCCATCAGAATCGGTATTGTAAGCCCAGGCTCAGTTTGCGGGGCGCACCAAAATTCTCCTGTCGGTAAAAGAATTCATCCAGCGAATTCAGACCGCCGACCCGCGCTCCGGTCCGACGGAACAGCTCAAGCGTCACCGATTCGTTGGCTCGGCCGGTATCCTCATACACGCCCACTTCCTGCACGGTATCAAACAGGTTCTGAACCTGAAGGAACAACTGCAGATCAAAACTGAAAAGCGGCGGCCGATAGTAGATGCGTACATCAGAATCAAACAGCACCGGCTTTGTGGCGTTGTTCTTCCTTATGGACCGGATGAACTCCCGCACTGTCGTATAGGGGGTCCCGCTGCGCAGCCGGTTGATGAAGGTCACCGTAAGACCCGCTAACGGGGTCAGCGTCAGGGTGTTGTTGAGGACATGCCTGCGATCCCAGTCCAGCCGTACAAGCGACAGGATCGGCTCCAGTCCTGCCTGTTCACGACCGAAGGCCTCCCCGGGGCTGGAAGAGGTGCCTTCAGCAAACTGCAGCGTGTAGTCAAGCGTCCAGCTGATCGGGCCGCCCGGCCGCTGAAAGAGCGAATAGGTGAAGCCGCGAATGGTGCCGTAGTCGCGGTTGATCCATCGGATGACAAAGTCACCCTGGGGGGTGCGCGAAATCTCCTGGCCGGTCAGATTCCGCACATCCTTGGAGAAAATCGTCAGTTCCATGCCGATCCGACGCGTCAGACCCTGCTGAAGGCCAACTTCAAAGGCCAGCGTCCGCTCAGGATCCAGGCTCGGATTGCCGAACGAGTTGGACAGCGAAGCCGGATTGACTTCGTACTCTGGATTGGTGTACAAGAGGCTGAATGACGGAATCTGGAAGAACATACCTGCCGAAAACCGCATCACGCCCGTCTCTGAAATCGGAAACGCCACGCCCAGACGCGGACTGAGCTGCATGTCAATCGCGGCCTCCTCACGATTGGATCGCGTACTGCCCGGGTTGTCGGGATCCGGAATCTCCTCCAGTTCTCCCTGCCCCCAGTCCAGCGGCACCTGATAGTCAGGATCAAAGTAGTCAAAGCGCAGGCCCGCGTTCACGATCAGACCGGTGAATTCCATCTTATCCTGGACGTAAGCGGACAGCTCCAGCGGACGGGTCCGCAGCGTGTTGTCATTAAACTGATCCGGGGAGGGTTGCGGCAGGTTGCCGGTACGGAAGGAGCGCTCAATGCCGTAGTCCCGGTTGTCCAGACGATGAATCCTAGCCTGGATGCCCACCTTCATGAGGTGAATCCGCGACATCTGCCGCGAATAATCCCCGACAATCGTGTGTGTCGCGGTTAACTGGTCGCTTGAATAGAGGTCATTGCCGCCAACGGAGAACGCGTTCGCGCCCTGCAGATTACCGTAATCGCTGCTCACATACCGCTCATCATAGGGGGTATCAAACAGTCGGACATCAGTCTTGTCATGGAGGTAGCTGTAAGACAGATTGGCAAAGGACCGGCTGCCCGGCGCATATCTGAGGCTCAGTATGTGCGTCTGATTGAGAAAATGGATCGTATTGATCCCGGTGGGGACATACTTAAGATTATGGTTGTAAGGCTGAAAATCCCCCAGCTGCACAAAGGCGTTGTAATCCAGGGTTAAACCCGTCGCAATGGAGTACCCTACCGTAGCGTTGAGAGAAATCCGCTCCGTGCGGTTGCGCGGGACAAAATCGCCATCCCCGGAAGAGGAGACGACCCAGGCTTCCCGCGGCAGACCGGTATTCAGATTCTGCGACGAATCCGAGGGCAGAAAAAGATTACGCCCCACAAAATGGGAGTTGTCCTGCAAGTACCGGATGGTGGCCTGCACGCCCAATCGATCCCTCAGGATCGGTCCGCCCAGTGAGGCCTGCACATCGGTCAGGTTGGGCAGATCCGCCGCCTTCGCGAATGAGACCGTGTCCGGTCGGAAGGCATCCGCCGGCAGCGACTGTCCGGCTCCCGAGGTTCGTCCGATAAACTCCAGCGAGCGCGTGCTGGTAATGGCCCCGGCATACGCCAGCATCGAACCGGTCCAGGAATCCGGCACATCTTTAGTTACAATGTTGACTACGCCACTGGTCGCCTGGCCGTACTCGGCGTTGAATACGCCGCTGATGACCTCCAGGCTGGACACCATGTTCTGCTCAATATCAAACGCCGCACTCTTGCTGAACGCATTGGTGATCGGCACGCCGTTGACCAGATAGGTAACCTCCCCCTGGCGTCCGCCCCGGAAATGTCCGTCCACGATCCCCGCCTGCAGATTGATGGCATCGGCCACATTGGTGACCGGTAACACCTCCAGCTGCTCCGCGTCAATGACGGCGGTGGTGGTGGTGCGGTCCATTTCCACGATTGGTCGCTCGGCGATCACCACCACTTCTTCGCCTGCGATGGCACTCTCCGACAATTCAAAGTTTATGGTGGTGGTCTGGTCCTGAACTACGCGGACATTTTCAGTGATGACGGTTGCAAATCCGACAAACGAAGCCTGGACGCTGTAGGTGCCGGGCTTCAAATTCAGGATATAGTAGTATCCGTCTGCGTCTGTGACCCCGCCGGTGGTCGTACCGGTTATCGCGACATTGACTCCGGGTATCCCGAAGCCTTCCTCCATATGAATGACCCGACCGGCAATCTTGCCGGTCGGGCCCGTGACTGCTCCTACATTCGCAGATAGGGCAGACAGAAGGAGCAACCAAGCCCCAAGCATGGCAGCCAGGCTACTTTATCAGCGTCATCCGTCGGGATTCCACATAGGCACCGCCTGCTTCAAGCCGGTATATATACTGGCCGGAAGCCAGATTACGTCCATCAAACCGGACGGTATGTGCACCGGCCGACAGGGTCTGGCCATCCAGCAGGATGGCTACCGGGCGGCCGAGCAGATCAAACACGCGCAGCGTGACTTTCTCGGTGGCAGGCAGCGCAAATTGTATGGAGGTCACCGGATTGAACGGATTCGGATAGTTCTGCTCCAGAGCAATAGACTCCGGCAGGGGCTCCACATCATCAACACCGGTAACGGTCAGCCGTCCCGACATGGCGACGGACATCCACTGTGCCGGCGTATTCCACCACTGGCTGCCCGCATTCCCCTTTATGGACCACTGGATCTGCGCATCCCGGTTGGCTCCATCACCATCATTAAGCGCGATATTGAACGGAATCACCCGGAAATCCGTACCTGTGGGCGGGGGCACTACCGCGTCGCCCTGATCCGTGTTCTGGATCGCATCAAGCGGGAACAGCGCGAGTACCCTCCAACCGGTTACCATGCCGTTGGTCTCCAAAACATCATAGACCGCGCCGCCTCCCTGAGGCACCGCATCAATGCTCCAGCCGACGAAGGCATAGGGAGTTGTACCGGCCTTTGTTCCGTCACCGTGCCCGGAGATGCGGAACTGATAGTCGGCAAAATCACCGCGCTCCATATCCTGGTGGGGGGATCCGGCAAAGATCGTTCCGCCTGCGTCGCGTACATCATAGTTGCCCCACCCGAATTCAATGCTGTCGTGCTGCCAGGCATCACTGGGCGGCACGGCGCTGGGTGCCAGCGTAATCACATCATCGGTGACTTCCGCGTAAATGAACAGCTCATTGTCAGTCGAATATCCGGCCCAGACTTTGGCGGACAGATCTTCGTCGTTATCCGGGAGACCCGCATCGGCCTGTTTGGAGTGAGTTGAATCAACGACAAACGGCATGAGCCAGTCAGGGAATCCCTCACCGGACGCATTGTTTGCGGACAGATCTGTGAAGAGCATTTCTGCCTCTGAGTCGGTAAGCTCGGTGATATAGGCCTGCACAGGCAGTTCAGGATTGTTGACCATTCCACTGCTGCCTGAGATATCAGTGTTCTCAACCCCAAAGACGCTTAGTGAGGTGACCGCATAGTAAAGAGGTTGTTCGGCCAGGGACGGGTGAAGCACCTCAACCCGGTGCACGACCGCAAAGCTGTCCGCGGTGTGGGGAACCGAGGCAACCAACACGATATCAGGGTCAGACCGCAGGTCCGTACTTGCCGTGAATTCATTGGTGCTGGCATAGACATTGTAGGCGCTGTATTCCGGGTTGTGCATCCAGGAAATCCGATTGCCGCCGGTAATTGCCTCAAACATTACGCCGGACATCGCGCTGGGCGGGTTGGTGGCCATGGAGAGGTCAAGGCCCGGAGCACCGATATAAACATCGTCCACCCTCACCGGTCCTCCTCCCGTGTTGTTGTCCCAGAAGAATCCGATATTCTGGACATTGGACCACTCAAATTCCTGCCATAGTGTCGGGTTCTCAGTCGTATTCGGGCCCGCTTCATCGGAGACACCAACACCAAATCCGCCGGACGACCAGGCACCCGCGTAGACCCAATGCTCAGCCAAATCGTCCAGCGTTTCGGCGGCCTTGCCATCTTCCAACTCCTGCCAGGTTGCCGGCGGCAGGGGGATCTCCAGATCATGCCATTCGCCGTTGCGCATATCTTCCGGTACGCGCCAGACCAGGCGGAACGGCAGATCAGCCGATCCGTCATCCGCGCCGCTGCCATCGGTCTTATCCTCCATCATCAGCGCTACTTTTTCCATCCCCGCATTGGCTGGATCCACCCAGAGTCTCAGGTGGAGTACATCGCCAGAATCCCGATTGGCGCTCATATCCACGCCCGTGGCGGCATCAAATCGGAAAGCCTGGAAGCTCCAGTTGCCGTACTCGTATTGAATCACGGAATTGCCAGCCATGGCGGGATCCTCTACCACGGCACCATCAAAGGTGGGTACCATGGTGTTGGTTCCGTTGACGAAAAAGATGAAATCATCGCCCAAGGGCGGACCGGCCTGCCCGTAGGCCGCCGGGGCGGCCACCGTGAGGGCCGCCAGCAGGAGAATCGTACTGAATTTCTGCATTTGCTCAAATTTGTCCAACATTAATTACAAGATACAACCTCAAGGATAAGGTTTACAAGAAATTTGGTTCCATTTTTCTTGCGGCCGTTGATTCACGCATCACCAGTGGTAGCGGCTCCATGTGGCTGACAGGATCCGGGTCGCCTTGAATCAGTCCCGCCAGGTGGCTGACGGCCTGAACGGTCAGCTCCTGGATTGGCACATGCACCGTGGTCAGCGAGGGCGTGGCAAATTTTGCACTGGGGATGTCGTCAAATCCCGTTACCATCATGTCGCGCGGCACATCAATGCCGCGTTCATGCAGGGCGCGCAGCGCCCCCAGTGCGCTCAAGTCGTTGGCTGCAACGATAGCCGTAGTCTGCGGTGCATCAGTAAGGATCCTGATGGCGGCCTCATAGCCTACCTTTGCCGAGAAGTCTCCTGTGATTTCCATCGCATACGTCTTTTCTGAGAGCGCATCGCGAAATCCGCGCCGCCTGGCCTGGGCATCGTGGGCCTCATCCGGGCCACCTACAAAGGCGAGGCGGTCGTGGCCCAGCCCAATGATGTGGCGCGTCATCGCGTTGACTCCCCCGTAATTATCAAAGTCAAAGGTATGAAGATTTGCAGAATTCCTGCGGGTATTGAGGAAGACGATCGAAATTCCGGGCCGCGCCATTTCCAGCACTTCTTCCGCCTCCAGTTCGGGTGCCATGATCAGCAGGCCATCCACCCGGCGCTGCAGAATCCGCAGGGCCTGTGAAAACTCCGACGCGTGCCGGTGCGAGGCGCTCACAACGAGCGGCTTGCTGTGACGCTGAGCAGCTTCATCAAGGCCAGCCAGCAGTTCCGCAAAAAATTCTCCGGTGATATGAGGCAGCAGGGCTCCGATAGCACCTGTCTCGCGGCGCACCAGGTTACGGGCGGCGGGATTCGGGATGTATCCCAGCTGCTTAACGGCCTCCATTACCCGCCGCTTTTTGTCCTGATTCACATGCGCCGAATCATTCAGTACGCGTGAGACGGTGGAAATGGATACATTGGCGTGACGGGCGACATCACGCACGGTAATGTGCATCTTAACCCAATCGTGACGGATTGAATGTAGCCTATCTGGAGGTTCAATGCAAGGGGTGCGGGGGGTGCTGTTCCGGGTGATGGCCGTATTGCTGCCGCTGGCCGCGATAGTCGGCATTGAGCTGATCTGGCAGATGGTCGCTCCAGAACGTCTTTTTGTTGCCATGCCCGGCCAGCCAGATTACCGGATCGTCAACCCTAACTTCGCCGCGCGTTATTTCCGGGGGTTCAAGCCGCATGTGGCCTTCAATCCGGTGCTGAAGGAGAAGCCACCCAACAGTCTCCGCATTGTCGCGCTGGGGGGATCATCAACAGCCGGCTATCCCTACCACTTTTATCATGCTTTCCCGGAGCGTCTGGCTGCTGGTCTTCGCGCCCAGTATCCGCTAAAGACCATTGAGGTCGTCAACTTGGGCATGACAGCCATCAACAGTAATGTGATTCGGGATATAACGCCGGCGGTCGCCCGACTTGATCCTGATGCGGTGCTAATTTACGCTGGCCACAATGAGTATTACGGAGCACTGGGAGCTGGAACGGGGCCATCCGGCCTGCGCGAAAGAGCCGCACTAAAACGCGCGGCACTGCTGCTCAAGCGGAGCCGTATCTACCGGGCCCTGGAGCGGCTGCTAACGGTTGAACGTCAGTCGGACCGAACGATGATGGCGCGGTCGGTCGGGGATGCCGATATCGCCCTGCAGGGCCCCGCCTATCAGGCGGGGCTGCGTCAGTTTGAGGCGAACATGACGGGTATCTTGCGGCATTTGCGTGCTCGGGACATTCCGGTATACATGGGAACGGTGGTCAGCAATCTGGAAGGGCAGCCCCCGCTGGGTGAGGATTCTCCGGCTGCATCGGCTTTTCAAGCGGCCCTTGAGCTGATGGCTGCTGGTGACTCGGCCGCTGCTCTGGATACATTCGTACAAGCGCGGGAACTGGATCCGGTACGGTTTCGCGCGCCAGCTGCAATCAACCTGTCTATCCGCGAACTGGCTGCGAGGTGGGATGCCTTCCTGGTTGACCTGGAGCCTTTATTTGCCGAATTCGGTCACGACACCCTGTTTACCGACCATCTGCATCCGACTTATGTCGGACATCAGGTTATGGCGGAAGCTTTCCGATGGGCCATGCGCGATCAGCTGCCCGATGCGGAACCGGCCCCTGCGATGGATGCGCGGCCCGATTTGTTTGAGCAGGCCCACGCCGGGCTGCAGATCCGGCGCCTGAAGGGGGGATTTCCGTTCACGCGTGATCTCACGCCGGAACAGGAATGGGACCGTTTTGCTGATCATCTTGAGCAGGCATTGCATTCCGGCTCGTATCCTGACTCCCTTGCGGCAGCGTTTGTGGAAATGGATGTTGAACTGCCTCGGGCGCTGCTATTGGCGAGTCGGCGTGCTCAGGACGAAGGCGACAGCCTTCAGGCACTCCGATTTGTTCGCGCCCTGCTGTACTGGCAACCGTTCAACGCGTCCGTGAAGAGATCCGCAGCCTCGTTGGCGGGCCGGGCAGACCGATACGCGGCTTTGGCCGGTGAGGTGGCGCAGCTGGCCGCGGCGCGATCGCCGGATACGGACCTGCTCAATACGCTGGCCGCGATCCGCCTGCGGCAGCGGCAACTCAATGCGGCGGAGCAGCTGCTATCGGAGGTGGAGGCGCAGGCACCTGAATCCCCCTTTATGCTCTACAACACCGCGCGGCTGCTCGTGCTGCAGGGTGACACGCTCACTGCGCGGGACTACTTTGTGCGTTACCAAGCTGCTGTTGCGCAAGGGTCTCCCTGAGTGCACTGATAGCCGGGTGATCCGGATGGTGTCGGGCTGCGCGGGCCCAGAGGTTTACGGCCTCCCTTCTCCGGTCCGTCTGGAAGAAGTGCCAGCCCAGATTCACCAGCGTGGAGACATGCGTGGAATCATTCTGCAGTACCTGATGGTGCCGGGCTACGGCCTCTGTGGTGTCGCCCAGTTGCTGGAAGGCGGTGGCAATATTGCTTTGCAGCTCCAAGTTGGCTGGCCTGAGCACCAGGGCGATCAGCCACGCCTGGACAGCTTTCCTTAGGTGTCCTGCGTCCCGCAGCGCGTTTGCATGGGCGATCTGGTGCGCAAAACTGGTGGGATTTTCGCGTGCTGCGGTGCCCAGGGCTGCGATTTTCTGATGCTGTTGCCTGAGCCGGTTGGCTCGGCTCAGCATAGATTGCGCCTCATCGGTTGCGCCGCGTCTCAGTTGCACCTGCCCAAGCGTATAGAGGGCGCTGTGGTGTGACGGATCATCGGTCAGTACATGTTCAAGCAGGGAGGCGGCTTGATCGTACCGATTGAGGTGGAAGAGCATTAGCCCGGTCAGATAGTGGTCACCGGAGGTGCGCGCGTGCACCAGCGCTTGATCGTACTGGCCGAGCTGCTCGTGAAGCTCGGCCAGGCTTTTGCGTACAGGGAGATAGGCTGAATCCAAGGCGATGGCCTGTCGCATCGCAGACAGGGCGTTCTCGGGCTGCCCCAGCTCCATATAGGCTGCTCCGGCGGCATGCCAGGAATTGGCCGCGGCCTCCGCCCGGAAATGGATGATCGCGTCCTGGTAGCGCTGCTGTCCGAACAGGGCGTTACCCAGATTGTGGTGCGCGCCCGGATAGCTTGGATCGAGCTTCAATACCTGCAGGTACGCGGTTTCGGAAGCGGCAAACTGATTCAGCTCAAACAGAACTCGTCCCCGGACAAATTGGGCATCCGCCAGATGTGGACCGAGGGCTACTGCGCTGTCGGCCAAGGTGAGCGCCTGATGATATTGCAAAGATCGGAGGCTTTCCCACGCCTTTCCGACCAGCACGGGGATTCGGGGGTCGGCAACCTGTGGTTCGCACGACATGACCGCCATCAGGAAAAGGCATGCCACTGTCGATATAACTCTCATGATTCACATGGTCGTGGGGCAGGTCGTTGCGACAGGCCCCATCGGGAGGCTCCTGAGTCTTGGCGGAATCGGAATGCTGAGCAGGTGTCAAAATACGCCGCATGAGGGTCAGCATGGCGGCTGGGCAATCAGCCTGCTGCCCGACCAGGTCTGACCCACCGTCCAACAACGGCACAAAGAACGGGCGGACTCGGATAACCGGCCGGATTGCTGTCTCAGCTCAGGCTACTGATCCGCATCAGAGACATCGCTGTCTGCCACAACTCTACCAATTGGTCCTACAGGCAAACAGACCTTCCGTTCGCGCATGAACTCTCGTTCTCCAGCCATCAATGAATCCAACCGCGCACGAATAAAGCCAGCATAATCGCCATCTCGCAGCGCTCTGATGGACTCAGCCGTGAATCCATGACTGGGCAGCAACTCCTGAAGATTATCATCATTAAGGGCTTTAAGCTCATGAAACGCCGGACCAGTCACCTCTTGGTCAACAAACATCCTGTTTGCGGGACTGCTGTTGAGGTCTTCCAAGTCAGTCGTTCTCTGGAATACATGCCCCACGGCTCGGGTACCCAAGGTAGAAAGCAGATTGCCACAGTCAAGTTCTCCAGTTCCGACAAGAGATCGGGGCTTTAGCGATACGAGGTAAAGCAGGAATGCACGCACCCGAGCGCTGCGCCCATCAAACCTATCTGGAAATGACAGTGCCGGCGCATCAAGGTCGATGGTGTTAAGGTCTGTTCGCTGTCCATCAGCAAAGTCGCACATTTCTCGCAAAGCATGAGTGATACGTGACGTACTGGCTTGGCCAAACCAGCCAGTGAACGATGTGACCCAGAACCAGCGTTCAAGAAGCGCTCGTTGATCCGGTTCGGGCTGCGGACAAGACCGAAAAAACTCGCCAAGCAGAACCAGCTGGAGGCCATAGGGCAAGAGACGATCAGTAACCACACCAATATCCTGAAGGAAGTTCAAAGCCCTGCTGATCCCGCCAACAGCAGATTGAAAAGCTTCCGGGAGTCGAGCTATAACGTCAGGCTTAACCATAAGGTCGGCCCAGTCCTTTGCGTAGATGTCAAGATCTAGGGCCGCAAAAACAGATCGGAGCACAAGGACGCGATCCAATCTTCCAAACCCTCTGCGTGCCAGTGTATTTACAAATTCGTCCAATTCACGAGCCAAATAAAAGTCCGCTCGGGACCTAAATGTTAGCGCCGAGACCATCTCGTCGGCTGATATTCTGCGCCCTGTGCGGTTTAGCCTAGCAAATACCGTCACGGCGGTGTCAAGGTCCGCATCACGAATGCGAATAACTGGGAGCTGGTAGTCACGCAATGCATTGGCAAGCCGATCAGCTTTGGTAAGCCATTCTTCAGCCTTATCATCGTCCTGCCCACTTGCGATAATGTTACGCGTTACGCGAAGAAAATTAACCGTGTCAAGGAGACTGGCCACTGGAAAATGTTGCGGCTTTGGCCCCCCACGGGGAGCTCGAATAAACTCGGACGTGTCAAGGTCGTAGTAGACACGCCAGTCAACTTGTTCCATAACTGACTCACCATTTTCGTCAAGACAGAGAGTGCCTACCAGGGTTGACACCCTTTGCTGACCATCCAGCAGGTAACCTATATGTCCTGGCGGACAGCGGCCAATCTCAACAGGACCGATCTTGGAGTCGCTGTCAATAGTTGTCTCCGTCTCCCAAACTAGAATAGATCCAATCGGGTAGCCCCTAACGACGCTATCAAGAAGTGCGAGAATGTCCTGCTGCCTCCAGACAAATGAGCGTTGAAACTTTGGCACCCGAATCTTGCCCTTCAGGGCTTGACGAATCAGTTTACCCAAGAATACGACTTCAGGTATGACCTCGGAGTGGCTTTGTGGGTTGGTCATCTTGCGCTTATACCTCCTTGAGAATCAAGCAAATCCCATGTTCAAGATCCCCCCGTGATCGTTCCTGTAACTGGCGGAACACATCATCGGCTGTTTGCTGCCAGCACTGATGTACCTTCTTGCCGAATCCATTGAATAGTTTCTGATAGTCGGCTGGCAATAGATTCGCAAACAAATCGTCCGAAGGTTCACATTGCTTTTCCGGCCAGCCACTCTTCATATTGTAATAATCTTTCTGATCATCAGTAAGCTGGTCCCAAGCGTCAACTGGCTTTGAATGGCGATAGTTGGTGCGGTTCCAAGCCGACAGCAAGGATCTGGGCAAATAGTTTTCAGATGCCCTCTTTGCTAGAATCCAGCAGGGTACTCCGAAATGTTCGCAGGACGCACGCAGTATTTGAGCCGCTTTACTTTCGTCGCCGCCAGGCTTTTGCCTATCACTGTCGGCTATAACCACCAACCTCGGTCTGAACGGGATTTCCTCGCATCTGTCTTGCACCGCACCCGGCATTTGACCAATGCCTCCCAGACTGTCAAAGTCAACAGGCTGCCCGGGTTGTTCAATGTATGCCCAAAGTGCCTTGTTGAGCTCTTTAATGATGCGCTTAACGAATCCGCCATCACTCTCCCGATTTTCAACGAGAATACAAAGCGGTTTTTCGGCAAGCCGAACGGCATTCTCCGGGGTCAATTCATTAGGTTCAGCTGGATTTGCCGTAACTCGTACGTATCTGTTATGCAATTCAAAGTCTTGCCATGCGTTCCGCTGGACGGATGCAATGTGCAACTCACGGACACGGATTTCCGCGCGGCCTGTTCCCTCAACCCATGCAGTGTATTCAAAGGCACGCGGATCAGAATGGCTGGTCGTATCCCAAATATGCCAGCCGTCATCAATCTTGGCCAAAATACGATCCAGCCAGTTGTGGGCCTCTGGGTCATTAGCTACCGCACGGTCAATTTCAATTCGCATTCAGTGTTTAACGTTGTCGGCGGCGGGCTGCACGTCGAATGGCAAGTATTTCCTCATAGTCCTCTATGAAGATCCCATTGGGCCAGTGACTCAAATTGCCGCTGTCATCAATCTTGATTTTGCGCAGAAATGAGCCTTTCGTTGGCTCGGTGTGAATCCAGTAAATCAGGACGGAATCGGCTGGAATTCTACCCTCTGCAATCCACCGTCGCGTACGAAGCAGAACCATTTCCGAGTGCGTTTCAATAATCACTGGCCTGGCAGCGTGTGCAAGGTTCTTGAGTAGGACATCAGCAATATGTGCATGGGCAGCGGGATGCAGGTCAGCTTCAGGGTGTTCAATAATGTCAACACCAGGCCCTTCAAATTGCGCGGTTAAGGCCATTACAGCTACCGGAAGGACCTGCAACAGCCCGCTACCGGACTGTCCGAGCAGCACCCTCGAAACTCCTGATGACGCGCCAATTTCGATGTCGGAATACACACCTTGCTTCTTGACACCAAGGCTCACACCAAATACGTCTTGGTACCAAGCTCGCACAGAGTCCTTGAGGACAGCGCTTGAGATCAGCATTTGTGCGGCAGTCCGACCGCTGGAATTGTACTCATTCTCAGGAGTTAAGTCCATGAGCAAAGAAGCAGACTTAAACCTGCGCGGGTACCGTAAGTGGCGAATGCCGGTCGCCCACTTTCCAAACAGCCTCACCTGGTCATTGACCCAATCGGGGAGCGGATTGGGGCGCATGGGCACCAGTCCGCGCCAGCTGAGAGTATTCTCATGTGGGTCGGCTCCCGAGATAGAGGTCTGATATCTTGATTCTTGTCCGAGACCCATTCTCTCGGCATGAACCTGCTTGTTTTCCCGGCTGAGCTGCCATTGGGAGATTTGACGTTCGGAGCGGCCAGATGGGCTTTCAACGTTCTGAACAGAGACTGAAAGCGAAGATTCGCAGCCATTGATGACGAAGCTCACCGAGAGGGACAAATTGCCATGAGAGGAGCGGCCAGCCATCAGGTCTACAAACTCGCGCCCGTGTTCAATTCCGCCAGTGGTCAGATTTAGAGGTTCTCGGGACTTTGAATCTGATTGGGTTAAGCCACCTGCGATCAGGGAAATTGCCCGTGCCAGGGCGCTCTTTCCAGAATTGTTGGCCCCAACCAGAATAGTGAGGGGAGCCAGGTCAAGCGTAGTAGATCCGGCGTAACTCTTATATCCTTTTACGCTGAGCGTGGTCAGCTTCATGGCTGAAGATAATTCTATGGCCTAGACCAACTTAAGCACTGCCAGTAGTGTTCCATCCAGCGTCTCCAGCCGGAGACCCTAGGATCTCCCCCTACTCCCACGGGGCAGCACCGCCCCTGACCACGCAAGGGTTGCCCAAAACGCCGCTCTTGATTAGTCAGGAGGGCACTGTGCGTCAAGAGGGCCTGTTTTCACGCGTTATCTCGTGGCGAGGGCGTGTTGCGTTACGGCCATCATGGAAAGCCAGAGTTCAGACATGTTGGGGCCTTTCCGTCAGGTCCAACCCAGCCGAACATACACCTCTCAGGGTCATATTGCTGCCCAACTTGACGTAGTGCCCATGCAATGATTTCGAGCCTTTACCGTAGTGCTCCACTAACCGATCCGCCTGCGTCAGCAGAAATACATGGAGCCGCGCGACAACGGCGGCTGTACGACTCCTGACTTCGGCGGTTAGGGGACCGTGCGGACATTCATACGGGCCGTAAGTAGC
>JAPPNA010000065.1 GCA_028873925.1 Bacteroidota bacterium
CCACTACGGCCTCAAGCCGGTCCCGTGATTCCAGCGCGCTCAGGGTGCACAATACTTGATTCTGCGTGAACATGCCACCAATCTATGTGACATAATTCACAAAGTCGACTCAAGAAGGCGGGGGGAGGGCAGGCCAAGCGCCCCCAGCAGCGGGTCAATCAGAGCCATGCGCGTGCGTGTTTCATTTTGGCCGAGGCTGGTGCCGTGCGTCTTGATACGGGCCTGCAACCGCTCAATGCAGGTCGTTAGGGGGTCCAGGAGCATCTTCAAGCGGTTGTGAATCGGGTGCGAATATACGGAAAACAACAAGGGGGCGGGGCCCCACCCCTTGAAGCGGCAGTCCAACGGTCTACAAAAGACCCATTCCGCCGATACTGTGAGGTCAGGTACCGCGCAACAGATTTGGGTCAGTTTCGGCACTTGAATGGCACACATACCCACGGTTAGCGTGCATTTTGCCTGCGGAACACCTGCGGAGCGGCGATTTGTATGACTTGGGCATATCTCGGCCGGGCTCACCGAGGAGCCAGCTGGATCAGGGTTAATCTTGAAGAATCCGCTTTGCCGGCGGCGACCGTTGCACCGGGCCATCGGAGGCCCATTGTTCAATGGTGATCGTCAGCATGGCGGCATAGCCTCTCCAAATGATTTCATGATCCGCCGCCGGGCCTTGCGATCATTAGGCGCGATTGCCCCGTTTTCAGATATGAGCGGTCGCGTATGCGGCTTTCACTACCGAGCGCCACCTGGGGCGGTGTCCCAGATTCAGTTGGTTAAGGTGAGGGGCCTAGGGCACCGCCCTATATCGGCCCGCAGGATCCCACCGACCGAAGCACGCTGAGCAAACTACGGCGGATGCGCGCCGCGTCTGATCTCTTGTTTCGCGCCGGTTGGGGTCCAACTATACCCGCAGGCATACCCAGAATCACCACCTGTCCTCCGGCGCAAAGGGCCGAATGGGTGTGCAGTTCATCGGTCGCCTTGAACATGTGGCTGCCGCTCACGTTGAATCAGTGCGGATTTACAGTCCCTTTTTCATGCAGCATGTGCAGCGCGTGCCAGAGAGACCGGGCACCCCTTCGGTACTGTCTGATATCCCCGTGGGACATATAGTTGATACCGACTGGTTTGCTCGGCGTGGTGAGTCAATGCGTGCGTGCGTGGAGGATGGATTACTTGAGTATGTGGCACCCGGCGTTTGTCGGCGGCCTAATGGCTCCACCCATAGTAAGGTGTGTTGGGAGGATCTTGTTAGGTCACTCCATAATACGATGGGACTGGATGTTCATGTTGGCGGGTTCACCGCACTTTCGTGTCAGGGTTTTGATCACCCCATCCGTTTTCATGGGCTGCAGGAAGCTTGGATGTACTCTGAGCTTTTCCCCGACTGGCTCCAGACTGTGCCGGTAGACGTTCGGCTTATGTTGAGGGATAAGTCCTTGTTTGAGGATCCCCGCTACGGGATCTCTGATTCCGGCGATTTGTGGTGCAACGACAGATGCGTTCCGGGGGTCCCGATGTCCATCCCTGAGCGGGCTTTCCTTGAGGCGATAGACGATATGGAGACCGCCTATTACGTTATTGACGAAATGATCGATTTTGCATGGGACTTACGGGCGGATGTGTTGGACAAATTGATGCAGTATTGCCGCAAGTCGTACGTCCGAAGGGTGTTTTGTGTGTTTGCCGATAGGCATCAACTCCCATGGTGGGACGAGATGGTTGTGGACCGTATAAACTTGTCGGCCGGAAGCCGGGCAGGGCTGCCGGGCGGGACTCTGCACCCCCGTTTCAATGTTCGGGTGCCGGAGGAATTCGCCCTGCCCTATGAACCTTGGTACTAGCAGATTCTACAGCAAGGCCCGGCTTGCGGCTGAAGTTCTGCCATATGTGACTGCGGAAAAATCTCTCGCACTTACGGGTGGCACCGCAATCAACCTGATCCATCAGAATTGCCCTAGGCTTTCCGTGGATCTGGACTTGGTTTATGTGGGGGACGAGAAGGACGATGATAAGGCCATCCGGGATGTACGCAAGTGTCTTTTGGCTGCCCGAGCGCGTGTCCGTGGCGCGGCTCCAGGTCGCTATCGGGCCGTAATGCACCCGAAGGCGAAACCGAAAATCACATTGTCCCGCCGCACAGACAGGGAATGGATCAAGATCGAGGTGTCCGGTATCGCACGGCAGACAATCTACCCGCCGGAATGGTGCGAGCCGCAACCGCTCGCATCTGATCTGCTTGGAATCAGCCGAAAAGTCTACTGTGTCTCATGTGAAGAAGCATACGCAGGCAAGATGTGCGCATCCCTGAGTCGGCAATACCCCCGGGATTTATTTGACATGCTGGTGCTGTATGAGACTCTGGGGATATCGGATGATATGTTCAAGAATTTTCTTGTTTACGTCGCAGGCAACAAGAAACCTCCTGCGGCTGTCTTGACCCCGGCTCCTCTTGACAGGGCAAGGGGATATGTTCGGTCATTTAAAGGCATGGCCGAACGAGCCGTATCGTTACCCCGACTGTACGCTGTTAGGGATCAGCTTGTGGCTGATGTGCGGCGCAGACTTACACGGCCGATGCTGGATATGTTTTTGTCCATGTATGATGGCGCTCCCGATTTCAGTGTGATTGATCGTGCGGGCACGGAGCGGCTTCCGGCTGTTCGGCAGAATGTCCGATATCTGCGCCAACTTAGACAAGCGGACCCTGCCAAGTACGCCAGGGAGCGGAGGGCAATTGAAGCACTGCGAAAAGTCGTGTGACCTGACCGCTCGCGTTTCCACGATGGGGCGAGCGGCTGGGGTCGTAGTTTCCAAGGCCTGAGTGAGTGCCTTTACGCAAGTCCCCATTGTCCGCGGAAATCCGCAACCACGAATACCCCACTCGCCGCTCGCGTTGGCCCCCAGCGCATGTGCGAATGGCAGCATTCAGGCCATCAAGTCCAAGCCGCAGGCGAACATGTTGGACACACCGGCGTTGACTTGCTCCCAATGCGACGCAGTCTGACCGCTGGAGGGGATCAAGACTGCTTCATTCAAATTCAGGCGCGGTTGTACCGGGCCTTTTGTGTATTCAGGCATGACGTGGCCATCCCGCAGCAGACCGAATCAGCCAGCAATCGAGTCGGGGCGCCTGAACCGCTTCATTGCACGGGCCGGGGTCTGCTCACGGCGGAAAGCCGATGAGCTCATCGCCGGCGGGCTGGTACGGGTCAACGGCAAGGTGGTACGCGAGTTTTGGCAGCAGGTCAGCACCACAGACCAGGTCACGGTAAAGGGTCGCCTGATCACACCGGGTGAACTCCTGTACCTGCTGCTGAACAAGCCCAAAGATACCATCACCACCAGCCACGACGAGCGCGGGCGTACGACCGTAATGGATCTGATTACCCTGCCTAAGGGTCGACAAGGCCTCTTTAGCGTAGGTCGGCTGGATCGCAACACCACCGGCATTCTGCTGCTGACCTCGGATGGTGAATTGGGCCATCGTCTGATGCATCCACGATATCAAATTCCAAAACAGTATCTGGTGCAGACCCGGGAGCCTGTCCAAGTTGAGGAAATAATTCAACTGCGCCAAGGGATTGAGCTCGAGGATGGTCCGGCCAGAGCAGATCAGGTGGCCTATGTGCACCCGGACAATCCGCATCAGATCGGCATTGAGATCCATGAAGGCCGCAATCGCCAGCTTCGCCGTATGTTCGCAGCCCTGGACCATGAAATCCTCGCGCTGGAGCGGATTTCCTACGCCGGTCTGACCACCCGCGGTGTCCGACGCGGCAGATGGCGGCGGCTGCGTACGCATGAAATCAACCGGCTCCGCCGACTGGTGCATTCCAATTCTTCATCCCCAGCTCCCCATGATTGAGCAGAAGATCAGCCACGAAGGGCTTACCTACGACGATGTGCTCCTGATCCCGCGCCGGTCCAAGGTGATGCCGCGGGCAGTCTCCGTTACGACCCGGCTCACACGTCATGTATCGCTGAATATACCGCTGCTATCCGCTGCCATGGACACCGTTACGGAATCCCGCCTGGCGATTGCCATGGCACGCCTCGGCGGGGTAGGGGTGCTGCACAAGAATATGACCATTGAACAGCAGGCCGGAGAAGTCCGCCGTGTCAAGCGCTCTGAAAGCGGTATGATTCTCGATCCCATCACGCTGAATGTGGATGCATGCGTGGGGGATGCCCGGGCACTGATGGCCCGCTATTCTATAGGGGGTATACCGGTAGTGGATAGCGAGAATCGGCTGGTTGGCATCATTACAAATCGGGACCTGAGATTCCAGGAAGACAACGCCACGCCTGTGCGCGAAACCATGACCAGCGAGAGTCTGATTACAGCCTCGGTCGGCACCACCCTGGAGCAGGCGGAAACCATCCTCCAGCGCCACAAGATTGAAAAGCTTCCGGTCGTGGACGATCAACAGTATCTCAGGGGCCTCATCACATTCAAGGACATTGATAAGAAACGCCGCTTTCCCAATGCCTGCAAAGATGAGCACGGGCGCCTGCGTGTGGGGGCGGCGGTAGGGGTGACGGCCGACTGTCTGGACCGAGCAGATGCGCTGATGGAAACGGGCGTTGACTTTGTGGTCGTCGACACAGCACACGGACACTCAGAGGGCGTGCTGCGTACCGTTGAGAAAATCAAACTGCACCGGGGTGAGCTGCAGGTGCTCGCGGGCAATGTGGCCACCCGTAAGGGCACATTGGATTTGATTGCCGCGGGCGCGGACGGGATCAAGACCGGAATAGGGCCCGGTTCCATCTGCACCACACGCGTGGTTGCCGGCGTTGGAGTCCCTCAGCTTACCGCTGTACTGGACTGTGCCACCGCTGCCGCGCAACATGATGTACCTGTGATAGCAGATGGCGGAATCAAGCAGACTGGTGATATTCCGAAGGCCTTGGCGGCCGGTGCCGAGAGTGTAATGATTGGCAGCCTGTTCGCGGCCGTGGAGGAAAGTCCTGGCGAGACCATCATTTATGAGGGGCGCAAATTCAAATCCTATCGGGGCATGGGGTCGATCGGCGCTATGAAGGAGGGCAGCAAGGACCGGTATTTTCAGGATGCGGAGGATGATCTGCGGAAACTTGTCCCGGAGGGCATAGAGGGGCGTGTCCCCTACAGCGGCCACCTCCACGAAGTTGTATTTCAGATGGTGGGCGGCCTGCGCGCAGCCATGGGGTACTGCGGCTGTGCGAACATGGAGGACTTGCGGACCAAGGCCCAGTTTGTTCGCATAACGGCCTCAGGCTGGCGTGAGAGCCATCCCCACAGTGTGCAGATCACCAAGGAGGCCCCCAACTACAGTTTTCGGCACTGATCGGGTCTACAGCCGGATAGTGCGCTGTTCGCGCGCCGCCTGGTCGGCTGCCAGCACGATCTGCAGGCTGCTGACTGCGTCCTGCATGTGATCGGACAGGTCCAGGTCGTCTTGAATCGCTTTGAGCAGGTATTCCTGTTCAAGGCGACAGAGCTCATCGTGGTCGGGTTCGTCGGACATATCCAGCAGCTCATCCGGGCGATTGAACAGTCCGTCGGCACCCCGGCTGCTGTGGTGGACTTTAAGCCCGCCGGTTTGCGTGTGCCCTTCAATATCATCCGTCTGCCCTTTCACCTCATCCGCAATACTGACCGAGCCCGCTGGTCCGACCACATCCTTGATGAATGTTGCGGTCTCACTCATCATTGGCCCCCACCCGGCTTCATACCAGCCGACGGAGCCATCCTCAAAGGTCACCTGCAGCTGTCCGTAATTGAACTGATCTGCGGCGATTTCATCCGAAAGCCGGGCTCCGATACCGCTGACGGCGATCGGCCGTGAACGCGTCATCTGGCACATCACATCCACATAATGCACGCCGCAGTCCACAATTGGAGACATCGATGCCATCAGGTGCTTGTGCGTTTGCCACTGTGCGCCGCTGCTTTGCTGGTTGAGATTCATTCGCATGACTAACGGCTTGCCTAGGGTCTGTGCGATAGCGATAAACTGCTTCCAGGCAGGATGGACGCGCAGGATGTAGCCGATGACCATCTTGCGGTCGGCGGCTTTGGCCTTGTCCACCAGCGCCTGGGCTTCGGCAACGGTGTTCGCAAGCGGCTTTTCGACAAACACATGGCAGCCAGCGTCCAGGGCCAGATGCACATACGCGGCGTGGGTATCCGGATAGGTGTTGATGGATACGATCTCCGGACGGGTGACCGAAAGGGCCTCTTCATAGGAGCTGAAGGTAGGGTAGCCGCCCAATTCTTCGCTGAGTCTTGTGCGGGAAGCCGGCGTGCGGCTGACCAGGCCTGCTATGGCGAACTCGTCCATGGCATGGTAAGCCCGTGCGTGTGATGTACCCATGTGGCCGCATCCGGCCACCAGGACGCTGATTTTCCTGCTCACGATATCAATGGTTTGATCTGAAACAGCTATCCAACCCTCCAAGTACCTGTGTGGGTCCAATGATGCTCAGCGGCGCAGCAGATAATCCAAGGCGAATCCGTTGCTCATAAGGTCGGTCGGTCTGGCGATTTCCTTTACGATTCGCCCCCTGCCGAATCCCGTGATCAGCACCACTACCTGGATCGCCCTTAGAACCAGGTGGCGCTGATCGGTTCCTGCCGATCCATCGCGTGCCAAATCTGCCAGTCTCTCCAGCGCCAGCGCCGCAGTTTCTCCATGGACGGTGCCGCATCCGCCGGGATGCCCGGTTATCCAGGCATCAAGCAGATCCTTGGCCGAGCCATCACGGACTTCTCCCACAACAATCCGATTCGGTGTGGCGCGCAGACTGTACTTAACCAGCTGTCGCATAGATACGGTGTCTGTCGTCTGCATCTGGAGGCAGTCCTTTGAGGTGACGCGCAGCTCGGCGGTATCTTCCAGAAGTACCAGTCTGTCGTCTGGAAAGCGCTCCGCAATGGCCAACAGCAATGCATTGCAGAGGGTGGTCTTACCGCTGGCTGTAGGTCCGGCCACGAGAATGTTGAACCGCTGCTTGAGAGACTGTTCAATAATGATAAGGCCTTCTGAGCACAGGATCCCCTGGGCTACGTATTCCGCGAGCGTCGGCACCATCGGACAGGGCTTGCGGATAATCAGTGCTGGGCCAGGCGTAAGCGGAGGCAGGAATCCTTGTATTCGGCATTTGCCCAGACTACCTTGCGCAAGTGACACCGCCAGCGCGGGCCGTTGCTCACTGATGTCCTGGTGGCATAGGGTCGCGAGTGTGCGTAGGAAGGCTTCAACACTTCCGGCTTTCAGCACATGAGGCATCTTCCGGCGTCCGCATGTGGCATCAATGTAGCGCACTTGCATATCGGGATTGATGTAGACTTCCTCCGTTGTAAGTTCGGCCAGTTTATCACAGATCTGCGAACCGAGGTAGAGTCGCATCAGTTCGTCCAGTCGACGGCCGTAAGTACTCATCGGGCCCGACGCAGTATCTGGTAGGGTCCGTGGCAGGCTACCGGTCCAAAGTAGCGGCTGTCATAGCTGAAGGGACTTTCCGTGCTCAGCAGGAAGCACTCATTCTGCTGCAGCACTATGCGGCCTGTGACCCGGTCCATGCGGCGACCGCGCCGGTCCCGAAGCTGAATCTCTGCTCGAATTGGGGGTCCCCGATTAATCTGAATGCTATCTGTCAATACGCGCACCGTGTCACCTCCAATCGCCGCAACAGGTTTGCCCACACGTCGACTGCCGCCAGGACAGCTCCCGCGGTGCACGTATCCTTTGCGCACGGCCGCCCGGCCGACCGAAGCGGGCAGGCATAAACGCAGTATGTCTCCACGGGTGAGCGTATCGGCTGTTTGCTTTACGTACCAGCCTTCAGGAATTGAAGCACTCGTATTGTAGTGGAACATGCCGCATCCCGACCCAAGGGCCAGAGGGCCGGTCGCGACAAGTGTGCCGATCTGCACCAATGGGCACTTAAACCAATACCTTAACAGGATGAATTTGATGGCCGTTATGCGGTACGTAAAATCCAATGAAATGAAGTGCTACATGAAGATTGTGCAGGACTGATAGGATCGGATACTGGCCGAACGCCGTTCGGGTTGCGTTGAATCAGAAGTATTGCCTGATTCGTTGCAACCGGTGCAAACGGATAGAATCATGTGCGGCCGCATCGCCCAGACCGAGACACCGGAGGAGCTGGCAGACCTGTTGGGTGTCAGTCGCGGTCTGGAAGAAGTCAGCCATCTCGGCCCATCTTTCAATGTACCGCCCAGCAAAATCCTGCCCGGTCTGACTTTGGACCTAGATGGCGGGGCCAAATGGGCGGCATTTGAGTGGGGAATGTTGCCTTCGTGGGGTAATTTCCGCCGTCCGGTGATCAGTGCAAGGTGCGAGACCGCGCATGAGAAGCCAATGTTCAGGCACGCCTTCCGATCGCGCCGCTGTGTTATCCCGGTGTCCGCCTACTATGAGTGGTTGACCGGGTCCGGGGGTAAGCAGCCGTACTGTATTCGGCCCGCGGATGGCTCGCCTATGCTGTTGGCCGCGCTGTATACCGGAGGGCAGTGTGTGATCCTGACACGGGCGGCGCGGCCGGATATCGCCCATATCCATGATCGGATGCCGGTGGCGGTTTCCCGGCTGGAAGTCTGGCTGCATGAACTCAAAGCTGCCGTCGCAGCATTTGCGGAAGCGGACCGGATGGAATTGGAGTTTTTTCCGGTAACCCGGCGTATGGGTAATCCCCGCATCAATGGTCCACAGTGTCTGGACCCGGCTGGAGGTTGACGCTTGTTGTCATGCCTACGGATGCAAACAGGCGAGCTCAGGCGGTGCGGAACCTGCTGGCACAATACCAGGCGCACGCACTCCTCATTACGCATTTGCCGCATATCCGGTGGCTGTGCGGCTTTACGGGTTCACGAGCCTTAGTATTGATCACCCCTGAGGCAGGCTATTTTCTCACAGACCACCGGTACGGTTTTGAGGCTAATCAATTGGCATGCGGCCTCCGACCCCACATCAAAGGTGGATCGTTCAGCGAGGTCATACGCAAGACCGGCTGGCTGGATTCGGCTAGGAGGGTGGTATTCCAGCCCGAGTACATGAGTGTGGCGAACTTCGAGCTGTGGAAGGATTCCTTTGCGCACATTGACTGGCAGCCGGTAGAAAAACTGCTGGACCATCAGGTGGCCAGGAAGTCAGCTGCGGAACGGGTTGCCATTGCAGGAGCCCAGCGTATCACCGATTTAGCCTTTGAGGCCATATTGGACACGGTGAATCTGGGCATGTCGGAGCTGGAGGTTGCCATTGCCATTGAATTGGCGCACAGGGAATTAGGTGCAGAGCGCATGGCCTTTGATACTATTGTGGCCTCCGGTCCCAACAGTGCCCGCCCTCACGCCCGGCCGGGATCCCGGTGCCTGGAGTCTGGTGATTGTGTGATACTTGATTGCGGGTGCGTGTATGGAGGGATGGCAAGCGACATGACCCGCACCATCTTTATGGGTGGTCCGACCCGCGAAATGCGGCGGGTTTATGCGATCGTTCGGGAGGCCCAGGAGTGCGCCATAAAGCAAATTGGCCCGGATGTGGATGCACGAGCGGTTGACAAGGCGGCCCGGCAGGTCATTGAGGAAGCCGGGTACGGTCCGATGTTCAAGCACAGTACCGGGCATGGACTCGGATACGATGTGCACGAGTGGCCGCGGATCGGACCCGACTCAGAAGATACGCTACCGCTGGACTGCGTGGTGACCATTGAGCCCGGCATCTATCTGGATGGCAAATTCGGCATCCGCATTGAAGACTCCGTACGGGTATACGATGGGGGAGGGGTGCTTCTGCCGAATTCCACGCGAGATTTGATCTGTCTATGAGGCGTGTGCTCGTAATCGCCTATTATTTCCCGCCGATGGGGTTAAGCGGGGTGCAGCGAATCGCCGGATTTGTACGCCATCTTCCGGCCTGCGGATGGGAGCCCACGGTGCTGACGGTAAGGCCGGCGGGGTATTTCGCGTATGACGAATCCCTGTTGGACCCGCTGAAAGAGACCGGCGTACGGGTTATTCGTACGCGCAGTCTGGATCCGACCCGTTTGTTCAGAAAGCGTCGTGTGGTAGCCTTGCCGCGGGAATCGGCGCGTCGGCGGCTTGCAGGGATTTCGGAGTGGGTGTTTGTGCCTGACAACAAGATCGGATGGTTGCCATTTGCTCTGGCTGCCGGCGGGCAGTTGGTGAAGGAGTTTTCGTTTGATGCGATTTTTTCCTCGGCACCGCCGTATACGGCACACTTGATCGGTGCCGGATTATCCAGGAGGACGGGGATTCCGTTGGTGGTGGATTACCGGGATGACTGGGTGGAAAACCCTCGTCACAGCAATCCTACGCGTTTGCACCAGGTGCTCCATGCTCGGCTGGAGCGTCGCGTAGTCAGGCAGAGTAGGGCGGTGCTGACCATAAACGACCCCATCCGCCGCTTAATTCTTGAGCGCAATCCGGAAGCCCGTGTGCAGGTCATCCCCCACGGGCACGATATAGCCCATCCGGTTCCTACCGCACCGCGTTCGGACGATAAGTTGCAACTGCTGTACACCGGAGTCTTTTATGATGTTCAGACACCGGATTACTTCCTCAAGGGTCTTCGCCGGTTTCTTGATTCCTGCCCTGAGGCCCGGGGCAGGGTGGAGGTTATGTTTGCGGGAGTGTATCCGGAGGCATCCAAGGGTCTGATTCGTCTATTGGATCTTTCGGATTCCGTGCATCTGTTGGGCTATTTGCCTCATATGGAAGTGCTGGAACTGCAGCACCAGGCGGATGTGCTCTGGATGACCATCGGCACGCGCAGGGGCTCGGAGGGGATCACCACCGGAAAACTGTCTGAGTACATCGGCCACCGAAAGCCTATTCTTGCACTCATCCCGGAAGGCACTGCTAAAGAGACGCTCACGTGCTACCGGGCGGCCATTTTTGCGCCCCCTGAAGACGTGCCTGCCATAGCCGCCGCCTTGGCAGGCATTTTTCGCAATTGGGTTTCGGGCACCCTCCCCAAGCCGGATGAGACCTTTGCGCAGTCGCTAAGCAGGTCCCGGCTGACCCGAATGCTGGCCGCCACATTGGGCTACGGACAATAAGGCGCACCTTGCCGGTGAGTCGGCCAACAGCCGAATCCTGGGACCCGCCTGGAATCCAGCGGGGAGTCACGAATACTCTACCAAATGCATATTCCGATATGTATGCCGAACTGTAAAGGCACTACTTGATCAGCACCATTGATTGGGTGCCAACCAACTTGCCGCCAGCCTCAAGCCTGTAAAAATACTGTCCACTGGCCATATGGGACGCGTCCCAATCGATTCTATGCACACCCACTCCGTATTCTGTATCGGTCAGTGTAGCAACTGAACGTCCAAGTACGTCGAAAACTGTTATTCGCACATGACTCGCTACCGGCGCTCTGAATCCAATAGTCGTCGTCGGATTGAATGGATTCGGATAGTTGGGCATGAGCTCAAAGGAGTCGGGGACATCCGCCGCAGCTACAACTGATGTTCGGACTTCACTTACATCCAGAGACCATACTCCTCGTCCATGCGTTGCGGCAATCACTTCGCCGTCTACCAGACGCAGACGCCACACACTGACGGCCGGTAATCCATTGTCGGCGTAGTGCCACGAATTGCCATGGTCAAGGGATTCCATTATCCCCATATCCGTAGCCGCCCACAAGACATTGAGGGCATCGGGGAACGCCAAGACATCATAGGCCTCAACATCCGGGAATCCGTTGGAACTTGTGCAGTCAGTTGTTCCCCTAAACCCCGATAGGTCCTCCCACTGGCTCGGATCCTTAAAATTGTTTGTTCGGAGTACTTTCGGCCTACAAGGCGCGGCGAATGTAACGTAGACCGTATTAGGGTATACGGGATGGGTGGCCAGACCAGAGATAAGGGCACCTGGAGCCCATGTCGGCCCATCAACTGCCCTAAACGTCGGGATGTCGCCACCGATTACGTCGCCCCCAGTCCCGCTAAGCGCATTTTCTGAGACATGCAATGTAATGCCATTCCTGCTGAGTCGGTGCCCAGCCCACACTATGCTGGGATCAGCGATGGACACACGAACCATTCCATTTGTTACTTGTCCATTCAATATCGCACTCCACCGGTCGGAATCGGCCAGGATGAGCGGAGACCAAGTGGCTGCGAAATCAAGGGATCGATATACGCCGCTGCGAGCATTGCTGCCACCAGGGGTAATCGTGAATACGGCATCCGGTGCCTTCGGGGACCATCCTAACGACGTAAGGAATTGACCGCCCATTGTTCTCTGATTCCAAACTGGATGCCACCCTGCACCACCACGCAGGGAGCGACGAATATTGTTATATTGCGACGATCCAATCAATGAATCAGCACTCGCCCAAATCACGTCAAAACCATCTCCCGCGAACATAAACCGCCAACCATGTGTGATATTTGGGTTGTCGTAAGATGCCCATGTACCGTTATCCTGAGTGCCGCCAAGGTACATCGCAAACCCCGGCCGCTTAGTCGCATCATAGAATTGGGACGTATTGTACCCGGCCGAGGCATCCCCTTCATTCCAGGTGGCTCCTCCGTCACGCGAATAAGCCATGCCCCCGTCATTACCGTTAAAAATATAGAATTTATTGGCCGCCTGATCTATAGGTACTATAGTAATGTCATGGTGATCTACATGAACAGTACCATTCTCCCATGAAGATATTTCCCGAACTTCGGCTATTTGGGACGTGAAATCAATGTCCAGAACTCCCGGAGGCGGATTGTCCGGATTCCACTCTGTTTCCGCCGCCAACGTAGGCCAAAAGAAATACATGAGTCCGTATCTCGCTCCTCCATTCCGGGCCAGCGAAGAGTTTGGTGTGTTGGCATAGTCGTACTTGGAAATCAGCACATAATCCCGGCTATGTGTAGGTCCAGGGCCACTGGTATTAATCGGGATCAAGTCCCAAGTGCCATTTCTCGCCTGATCCCTAAATGATACCATAAGCTGCCGGTTGTTATCCGTATCCCATACCTCAAAGGGTACTCTTACATAGTCAGCATATTGGTAGTCTGCATAGGAGATTCCTGCCCCTCCGTCACCGACAGTTCCTCCATTCGGAGGCACGGTAAATCGGTGAGCCATTTGGCTTAAGCCCGGTCCGAATCTCACCTGTACGGAAGTCATGTCGGACAGACTCAAGTCTCGCAGGTCGTCTGTATCAATTAAGGCATAACCTGCGCTAAGGGTTCCCGAAGCATGTGTGCCGGTATAGTTAACCATGGAAATAAAACTCGCAGTATTGGAGGTTATTTCTACAAATGGGATATCAATCGTACCGCGCTCCGGCGAAAGCCAGCTCTTCCAACGTTGAACTCCGCCCAAGTACACTGTGTCGGGGGAGAATGGATGAACGGCAATGGCATTATCAAACCAGCCTTGGTTGTCCAAGAAGCGTGCTACAGCCTGCAGGCCGGACCGTTCCTCGGCGTAATCCATAACAAGGCGCCACGAGTTACCGCCATCCTGCGTGCGAAACAGTTCAGCTATGTAGAATCGTTGTCGTGCAGGTTCTGGACCTTCAATGAATCTAGTGCCCTGAGCCGAAGCCCATATAACATCGGTGTTGCTGGGGGAAATGGCCAACTCAATTCGCTCCACCGCGTGAACAAAATCGGACTCGCCCATTGACTCGTGCCAAGTCTCTCCCGCATCAGTTGAACGTAGAATTGCTGTACGGTTGACGGTAGCGAATTGGATGTCAAAGTTCCCCGGGGTAGCCTTGAGGTCCTGAACACGTCGCCGGCTCGGATTCGTGTAGACTTCCACAAACGTCATTCCCCCGTCGGTCGTGCGAAAAATACCCCCGTTTGTAGCCACAACCACCACATCGGGATTGTCCGGGTCCACGGCCAATCGATTCACGAAGCGCCAATGCACATTGTCGGCAACGCTTGTCGCGGGAAGATGCGTCCATGTCGTTCCGCGGTCAGTGGACTTAAATAGTCCATACCCCGATGCAGCGTCAATATTGTAAAATCCCTCTCCGGTACCCATGTAGATTACGTCTGGATGGTTCGGAGACATCCCGCCTAGCGCTGTTACCGCTAGATTGGGGAGATGATCGGTAAGCGATGTCCATTCAACTCGGTCCTGATCGAAGCTGTCTACCGATCGCTGTCCCCTCCAAACTCCGCCGCCTACCGCTCCCACAATCCAGGTATTGTAGTCAGGATCGGTCGGATCGACTAACAATGCACGCGTCCGGCCACCGACCCGGCCTGGACCGCGCTCCACCCAGTTCAGTTTTGCTCGCGGTCCCCGCTTAGCGTTGCGGGCACGCGCTTTTTCAAATTCTCTGAGCAGGTACCCATGCGGATAGGGTTCATATCCGCTGGTAATGCCCTGAATATCCGCGAAGTGTCTCGCAAACTCGTCAGGGTGTCCGAATTCCGGTGTACCAACTGGCTCAACTGATGCGGAAGTCAGCCCCGCTGGCTGCGGGGCGGGGGGCTGACCGGTCAGACTGACAATCAGGATGGCCGCCAGCACTCCCAGCAAGGCAAACACGAAAAATGTGATCTCACGCAAATTCATGGCTTTCAATAGCGCCTGGTTCATAACGGGTTTAACGCTCTGGTCGCTCTTATGCTCCAAGAGCTGTGCCCAGTATACGGAGCCGGAATCGTTTCGTTCCAGGCACCGACTCGTTAGGGCGCTGCCCCGGATTGCTGCCTATGAGTCCGCACCACAGGAGTATTTGCCGAGTTGCGATGCCCACCTGAACCTCATTATGGCCAAATATGCGTTACAAAGTAGGGGTCACGCCCCACCACGGAGCCATTTCTGGGCACAACTGGCATTACATTCCTCGCCTCGTAGGTCCCAACGTTACAATGGCGCAGATTTTTAGGGCTGTGAAAACGGGCACATCATTCCGTTTGCGGCAATCAAGCTGGCGGGTAAATCCGTCTCAGGCTCTTTTTGCAGGGCGAACCATGCAGGCCCACGGAACGGGCTCAGAAGTCTGCCAGGTGTCCACGAGGTTCCGGTGAATTCGTCAACAATTTCGTGGTGCGGCGGGAACTGGCCGACGGAAAATCCGACCACAAATCAGCTCATTCAACGACGGGGCCAGCTGTCTGCCCGGGCTATTCTTGGGTGGCCCGCCGTATTGTAAATTGCGAGCGGTCCAATTGCTGACCTGTCATGCGAACGCGTCAATGGCTGTCCTGGCTTGCATTAACGGCATTGATGGCATCTGTGCTGGCACTGAGCCTCGCTGCCCAAGATCGCACGCACCTGGACCTCGTCATGGGCCTGGTCGCGGCAGGCAGCCTCTGCGCATTAACCCTTTGGTGGCTGGACACGCAATCCACTCGTGCGGTTCTGTTCTATGCCGTGCTCGTTAGGCTGGTGCTATTCCATCTACCCCCGTCGCTGTCGGATGATGCCTACCGATATGTCTGGGATGGACAGGTCCAATCCCATGGCATTAATCCGTACCGATTTGCGCCACAGGACCCGGCGCTTGCGTTCCTGCAGGAGGAACCAATTTTTGAACTGCTGAATTCGCCCGCATTCTACAGCGTGTATCCGCCGGTATCGCAGCTGATCTTCCACGCAGGCGCGCAGCTGACAGGCTCAGACGGGTGGGCCGCCCATTATGCTATAAAGCTGATTCTGATACTGGCCGAGCTACTGGCTGTGTTTCTGTTGGGCCGAATGGTTACCGCCCGATACCTAATCCTGTATGCCCTGAATCCCCTGGTACTGTTGGAAACTGCCGGACAGGCGCACACCGAATCGATGTTGATTCTGCTTTTGGTCCTGGCGGTCCTGTTCCACAGAAGAGGGCAGGGCGGCCTCACTTCAATTGCTTTGGGGGCGGCCGGCTGGGTCAAACTGTTCCCATTCTTTTTTCTGCCGCTGCTGTGGCGACGGTACAAATGGGGAGGCGTGTGGCCGGGGCTGGTTGGGGCTGGAGTGCTGGCACTGCCGTTTGCGGCACCGTATGTGATCGCAAACGCGGGTGCTTCGCTGGATCTGTACGCCAGGTACTTTGAATTCAATGCCGGGCTCTACTACACCGTTAAGGAATTCATGCGCCTGCTCACTGACGAAGACTGGAGCAAGCAGCTGGGCCCGCTGCTGCGAAACCTGTTTCTTGCCGGGCTACCCCTGCTCTATGCGCTGGATTACAAGTTCAAATGGACCCTGCCCCGAGCCATGCTCATCCTGACAGGGAGTTATCTGGTGCTGACAACGACCGTTCATCCATGGTATCTGCTGAGCGTAATTTTCTTGGCTGCACTGATTCAACGGCCTGCGTGGCACTGGCTGTGGCTTGGATTCTGCTCGGTAGGGACCTACCAACTGTATGCTGGCGGTCCCTATTGGAGCTTTGTCGTGCTGGGGTGGGGCGGTTGGTTGGCACTCGGGCTATGGCGACACGGACCTTCGGCACTCCAGGGGATACTTAAGGTGCATGCCTGGCTCAAGTTTCGGCACATCCGCAGATACCTCCCGCGTCATTCGCGGCCCGTAAGCGTGCTTGATTTGGGATGTGCGGAAGGCTATGTCGGTCAACATGTACACCGCCGCCTGAACGCCCAGGTTACGTTGGCGGATATTGCGAACATGAATCGATGCAATCTTCCATTTGAGATCGTTGAATCTGATCGGCTGCCCTGGGATTCCGGGCGCTTTGATATCGTCGTACTCTACTTCGTTTTACACCATGCGGAACGACCGGAGGCGGTGGCCCGGGAGGCCTTACGGGTCTGCCAGGGCCATGTTCTGATTGTCGAGTCCGTGGTTCAATCACGAGCCAGTCTGCGCATTCTGCTGTTTCTGGACAGGGCCGCCAACAGGCTGCGAGCCTGGAGAAGTATGAAGGCGCAGGAGCGTTTCCTGCGTTTTCGGACGGCGGATGAGTGGGCTGTACTGTTTGAGAAGTTGGATGGGAGGCTGCTGGCGCAGGAGCGCAGGGGGTGGGGACCGCTCAGGAGTGCGCTGTATGTGGTGCAGCCTGTGAGCGGCGAAGATCCGTTTCCTCCATCCATCGATACTCGGGATAGCGCCTGAACCAGGTCAGCTGTCTCTTGGCATAGCGCCGCGTATTACGCTTGATCAGCCGGACCATTTCCACATGCGGAATGCTGCCCGCCAGGTGTGCCATGGCTTCCTGGTAACCGATGGTCTGCAACAGGGGCAGTTCCGGATTGGTCGAGTGGAGATCTCGGACTTCATCCAAGAGGCCAGCCTTAAGCATCTGATCTGTGCGTCTGTTTATCCTTTCATACAGCTTCTGTCTCGGCAGGGTCAGGATAGTGACATCAAACTCATAGGCGGGCTGGGGGGGAATGGCGTGATACGCTGACAGCGGGGTGCCGGTGATCCGATAAACCTCAAGCGCCCGCATGACCCGCGCAGTCTTGGTGGGATCCATCGTAGAAGCGGCGTTCGGGTCAACCTCAAGAAGTTCCTGGTACAGCTGTTGTGGACCATCAGCCGCCAACTGAGCCTCTATCTCCGCGCGCGTTGTCGGGTCTGAGGGCACAACGGGAGAAAGACCATGAATCAGCGCCTGCAAATACAGGGTGGCACCACCCACGACAATGGGCTCATGCCCCCTAGACAGGATGGCGGCAATCCGGTTGTTGGCCTGGTCTGCGAACATCCCTGCCGAAAACGGGGCACCCACATCAAGCTCATCTATGAAATGATGCGGCACGCTGGCCAGCTCTGCCGGGCTGGGTTTAGCGGTGCCGATAGTCAGCTGCCGGTAAATCTGCCGGCTGTCGGCGGAAATGATCTCAGCCGGGCGGCGGGCGGCCAGCAGCAGGCTGTAGGAAGTCTTCCCAACCGCCGTCGGACCGGCGATGACACGGATTCGCGGTGTGCCGGCCGGTGCAGCCATGGGCACTGTGCGTTGTGGCGGTGCTAATAGGTCGGAGCCGACGGATCGATTTCCCGACTCCAGGCAAGTGTTCCGCCAGCAAGATTGGTGGCCTTGGTGAATCCGGCGGCCTGCAATTGCATGACAGCCTGGGCCGATCGGCCGCCACTGCGGCAGTGGACTACCACCACATCGTCTTCGTGACCGGACAGCTCGTCCAATCTGTCGGTCAACTCACCGAGGGGTATTAATTTGCCTCCCAGGTTTACTATTTTGTACTCCCAGTCTTTACGCACATCCAGCAGGACAAATTCCTCATTGCCATCCCGCATCGCTTTGAACTCTTGGACAGTGATTTCAGGCAACTCAGTCTGCTGCATCGGGGATCGGCGTTGGGATGGCGGGTAAACGCCGGAATACGCGCATGAGTTGCATTTTGAGCGGTGGGTATGTGCGACGCGGTGTTAGCACCGGATTCCCGATTATGCAGGCGGCATTTTTCAAGCCGGGTCCATTGTGCCGCACTGCGGCACTCACGATTCGTTGTGCACAGCGGCAAGGTGCTGCTCAACCTGCGGACCGGGGATCCCCGCTGACGAATTCATCCCGGAGATGGGGAATTCCGGACCATGCCGAACCAAGGAAGGAACCTATCAGTGATGGCGTGGATCTGCCCTCAGGTGCGGAGGCCAATGCATTTGGCGGATATGTCTGGTACGGAAGGGTCGGGGATTTCACTATAGGAAGCCCCCGAGCGTCCGCTCAAGCTTTGTCGGGCAGGCCACAGGGATGCGGCATCGGCTCTAAACAAGCTGGATGTGAGTCCGTCTACTTCATATTCTGCAGCTGATTTTCGCGCACATGGAGGTCCGTATGGATCGCTGCACGGGGGCTGGTCAACTCCATTTAAGTGAGGTGCCGGACCCTCGTATTCCAGAGGTAGGGCCAACCTGTCTGATTCGGTGCGGGTCGAAACGCACAGGGCATTTTGGACTCTTGGAAAACAATGATGGCTTGGATTACGTACGCCTGACTGCCAAGCTGCGGCTGGAATGACGAAATGAATAATCCGGGGTACAAATGAGGCGGATAGATATGCAGCTTTCCAGCACATTTGAGGAGCTGGAGCGCGCGGTAAAAGAGCTGCAGTCCGCCATCGGCGATCTGGAGGAGGATTTGGGCCACAGAATCGTCCTGCTGGCCAGCGAAGCCATTACCAATGCTATGGAGCATGGAAACAACTGGCAGCCCGAAAGGAAGGCCAGGCTGAGCCTGGTGGTCAGCGAGCATAAAGTTGAGCTGGAGGTGGCCGATGAGGGCCAGGGTATCCGCGTACCCCGCAAGGAAGCGGATCCGTTACGGTCGAAGAACAGGCTCAAGGATCATGGGCGGGGGCTGATGCTTATGCGCGAGTACGCGGACGAAGTACATGTGGCTGACGGGGCGCGCACTCTGCGGCTGGTATTCTTCCGAAAAAGTGGGCCTGACGGGTGAAACCTTCTGGATTTGCCAATGTAACATAATTATCCTTATGTTACATTGGAGACCAAAATCCACCGGATTTCATGTCAGATCGCTTCCCAGTGCCGCTCAATTCACCGCGGGCCAGCCAGGCAGATGACGATCAGCACCTGATCGATCTGTGGCTGCACGGCAAGAGCGAGCACGCGCAGGAGGCGTATAAGCGCGATGTTGAGCAGTTTGTGGACTTTGTGGACCTACCCTTGGCGGCGGTGAAGCTTGAAGACTTCTGGGCATGGGCGGACCATTTGATCAGGCTTGATCTGAAGCCGGCCTCCCAAGCGCGCAAGCTCGCGGCGGTCAAGAGCCTTTTCAGTTTCGGCCACCGTGTGGGTTATTTGCAGTTCAATGTGGGTGCGGCCGTAACGTTGCCCAGCATTCCGGACAAACTAGCGGAGCGCATCTTGCCGGAGCCGGAGATCCAACGGATTCTGAACGCTGCCGGGAGTCTTCGTGATCGCGTCATGCTGCGCGTGTTTTACGCCACGGGCGCGCGCGTTTCGGAGCTGGCCAATGTCTACTGGGGTGCTCTGGTGGAGCGCGCCTCGATTGATGGCCGCCCTACCGGGCAGATCACTTTATTGGGCAAGGGCAACAAGACGCGCACTTTGCGGCTTCCGCCGGACACCTGGGCAGCGCTTCAGGAGCTGCGAGAGCAGGCTGCCAAGAAGGGTCATGCGGAGCGTAACCACCCGGTATTTCGATCCCGCAAGAAAGGGCCGTTATCCCGTCAGCAGATCTGGCGGATTGTCCGCAATACGTCGACCGCCGCGGGGCTTACCCAGGATGTATCCCCCCACTGGCTTCGTCACGCGCACGCCTCTCACGCCCTTGACCATGGCGCGCCCGCCCATCTGGTGAAGGATTCGCTTGGCCATAAGTCCCTCACCACCACCAGCAAGTATGCACACGCCCGCCCCGACGACTCGTCGTCGCTTTATTTGAAGGCTGAACGCAAGGCTGGCTCATCGTAAGGCCCGACCTGCCTGACTGCACTTGGGCACATGCAGATGGCGGAAGCTTTGCCCAAGTCAGGAGTGTGGTCGCTTGTACTTGACAGCATATTTGGTATGCCTCCAATACCGATCTACTCACACCATCGGCACCAGGATAGATCTGTGCTGCATCGAACTTGAACTCAGTGCAAAGCTCATATAATCTGACGGACTGCTCAATGGGCAATATCAGCCTCCGAATTGACACCTGAGGTATGGAAGGCAAGTATTGCTCGAGGCTCTGTATTTCAAGTGGATTTCCTCGGTGTCCGACCAGAGGATGAACCGTAAATAGTCCATGTTGCGCGACCAGGTTCATGGATATCGCACCACGGACCTTCAGAATCCTGATCTGTCCACAATACGCGTTAGTTCTAGGACCACGATTGAGCTCAATAATCGCGACCCTTTGTCCACGCCTCCACCCGGTATGCAACGCTTCACTCGCAGCGAAATATGCTGCCACATACGGGTGTGTGCTCCAATCCAACAGCCGGGTAGGTAGTCCATGAAGCCGCGCCATGGCCATTACTTCAAGGAGATTCTTGTTGGGCCATCGTGAAGGTGTGTGGTAGTAATCATTGAAACTCGAGTCGGTCACATTCTGCTCTCGGAATTCAACGGAATCATTAGGGACGATTACGCCGGTCTTGTCGCATCCTTCCATGAACCGCCGAAGCATCTGAAGCTCCGCCCAAGCTTGATCCTCACATTGGATTGGCCTTCCGAACAAGCCTTCAAACAGAGCAGTAGACCCTTCCCGCAGAATGGTAGGGACAAGTTACCAGCCAGCGTCGGCATGTCCCCTGTAGATCACCTCGTCGTCTGGAGTTTCCGACCGGCTGCCCCGGCTAAGGTAATCCCTCAGCTCTTCGGCAGTCTCAAGAGATCTCTCTTGCACCTCAACTGCCATGCCACACCCTCAAATACAGCCACTCTGTCATAATCCGTATGTCGCAAACCTGCAGCTGCGAGGCCTCCGCTGATAACTCGGTGTTCTATGGGCGGCATCCCAGATCCTCGGGCGTTGTCCTCAGACCTGCCTAACCGAAGTTGGTCCGACTGGCAGAATGCCCATGAGGCAGCTGATTTCTGATCTTGAGTCAGCCAACCCTCCGCGCATTGACTTGGTCTCGCGAATTCTCTTTGTCCAGAATTGCGTTGTAAGGAAACGGGTAACCACCATCTTCCCGGATGACTACCCGGGTTTCGGCGGGCACCCAATTGATCGATCTCACCGCATTCAAGAAAAACACCTCCCATTCAGAACCGTCCTCCAGTACGACCAGATTGCCGCCACGCAGCACCTTGGTGACGGCCAAGTACTTGTCAGAGTCCTCGGTGTTTTTCCGCTGCTGGCTTGAAGAAATAGTGCTCATGATTCTCCAAATTTGCTGCGCTTGAATTGTAATACGCGCTGCGCTGACCGAGGTTCAGTGGACTCAAATTGAGGCCGATCCAGACCACCACTATGTGCTGCCATCAGGGCCGCACTAGGCCTTTGCCGCCCATGTGTGCGGAGTAAACCTCCATTGGGTCACATGCGGGGCAAAACGGCCCCAGCGGTGCTGCCTGACAGGCCCAAGATGGGTCCCGCAGCCGATATGCATACCCTCCTGCCCCATCGATCTGCAACACTGATCGGCCCATTGCACATTCAGCGCCGGTGGATTCCCTTCAGGCTCCCGGATGGCAGCACTGATAAAGGCCCGCCCGCCCCGACGACTCGTCGTCGCTCTATCTGAAGGCTTGACATGTACCTACCGGCTGGTTAGGAGGCCCGACTTGCCTGCCTGCATTCGGGTGCACGCAGATTGAATAACTGGCCATGTTGATCTGATTACACGCCCACCCCTGCTACACAAATTAGTGCCTAACCGTGTCTTATGGGCACACAGGCATGGCAGCGTAGCTCCGACTTACGGGAAATGACCACAAAGGATAGAGATAATTGAAACTTCAACTTTGAATTAGCATAAGATCTTCCCAGACTATTGATTTAGCCATGATCGAAAGGGATATAGCCGCCAGTATGCTTGAAGCTGCGGCGCAGTCACCCGCCATCACGCTTACGGGGCCTCGCCAAAGCGGCAAAACGACCCTGTGCCGCGCCCTGTTTCCCAATCATCCGTACGTTACGCTGGAAGCTCCCGATTTGCGCTCTTTCGCAACCGGCGATCCGCGCGCATTCCTGGCGCAATTTCCGACGGGTGCCATTCTTGACGAAGTACAGCGTGCGCCGGATCTGCTGTCCTATTTGCAGGGCCTCATTGACGATGACCCGGCACCCGGCCGCTGGATTCTGACAGGTTCACGCAACCTGGCCTTGATGGCCACGGTGAGCCAGTCGCTGGCTGGTCGTACGGCAGTGTACAATCTGCTGCCGCTCACGTACGGCGAGACCACGCGATTCTCCCGGTATCCTTCCACTCTGGATGAAGCCCTGTTTTACGGTGGTTACCCGAGAATCTTTGACCAAGAACTCAACCCGGCAAATTGGCTTCGCGATTACGTCACCACATATCTGGAGCGTGACGTGCGGTCCATAATCAATGTGGGCGACCTTGGATCCTTTCACAGATTCGTTGAATTGTGTGCTGGACGCACGGCGCAACTGCTGAATCTCTCCTTCCTGGCCAAAGATTGCGGCATCTCGCAACCTACCGCCAAGTCCTGGCTCAGCGTGCTGGAGGCCAGCTTTATAGCCTTTCGACTTCCGGCTTTTCACGCCAATTTGAGGAAGCGACTGGTAAAGATGCCCAAACTGCATTTCTACGACACAGGGCTGGCCTGCTGGCTAATGGGCATCCGTGAGCCGGGACAACTTCGAACGCACCCAATTCGCGGAGCGATATTTGAAACATGGGTGGTATCGGAAGTTATCAAGCGCCGTGTGAATCAAGGGATCAGGAATGGTCTTTTCTTTTACCGAGACAGCAATCGTCTTGAAGCCGATCTGGTAATTGAGGAAGCGGAATCGATCACGCTGGTGGAGGCTAAGTCCTCTGCGACACCGTTCCCCGGGATGCTTGCCGGCGTGAAGAGAATCCGTCGACTTATGGCCAACCCGGGGCGGCTATGCCGGGTCGCAGTGGCTTATGGCGGCGAAGAAGGACAGCAGTACTCGGACGGACAACTGGTCCCTTGGCGGATGGTTGCGGACATGGCCCGTCCAGGTACTCCACCCTCCGTTTGTGTCACAACATCCCAAGGTAAGCCGATTCCGCGGGCGGATATTCTGGCGCTCTTTCCGAATAAAACCTGGAAAAGGGGCACATCCGCTGAGGATGGCTGGGCGACATTTCAACTGCACACCGGTGAGCTTCCTATGACCCTGTTCATTGCGGCCCCCGGATACGCCGCGCAGGTTCAGCATGGCTGGGTTCCCGATAGAGGCGTACTGCGCGCTGAACTCTCGTCGCTTCATACCGGAGGTTCCGCCATTTTTCCAAGCGCAACCGGCAACATCCCGGGTCTGGTGGGTAGACTGAACCCGATAATGGATGCTCGCGAAAGAACCTTCCTAAATGCTGATAATATCGCCATCAATGGCGGACAGCAGCAACCCGTTCCCTTTGATCTGGGAGAGGAATTGCACCTTACTGACGCGGAGGGCAACGAAAGACTGGTTCGCATAATCAATATTCTTGGACGTTCAATCCTGGTCCAATACCGTGCGCATTCAAGAAAAGATTGAGCTTTTCTCATGACATGAATCCCCCCTCTTTGCGCCTGATTAGGGCCTGTTCAAATCTAGAGCAGCTGTTGGGGCACTTACGTCTTGAATCAGCCGCTTTGGCCCTTATCAAAATCGCCTTGTGAAGTGCGCACCGCAACACCCCTGAAACTGGCATTTGGGGTGCCGACGGATAAAGAATTCGTGAAG
>JAPPNA010000119.1 GCA_028873925.1 Bacteroidota bacterium
CCTGATTGACCCCATCCTTTGCCTTTGCACCCGAGAACGGGTCCTATGGCCGCGAGACATCGGGGCTATAATCGCTGATTGAGCCGATTACAGGCCCCAATAAACGCGTTAGGCCGAATTTGCCCCCATTACGCGTAGACTCGCGGCGCAGCCGAGCACCGAGTTGCCCCCATTGAATAGGGGGCCTCTATTGAGTAAGTGTTAAGTAGCCCGTGATTTGGCACGTTCCGGGCGTGTGTGCCGGGTTCGGCCTCTTTTCTGGCAGAGCATCCGTCTTTTGGGTGCCAAAGGATGCGCGGTGTCACGGGTGACCGCTTGTAGATGGTCGGCCGCGCTGGCTGAAGGGGCGGTAAGTGGTCCGATGCCGGTACACAACGCCGCCCTCTCAATAGCTGACATCTACCGGCGCGTACTTTCGGGCCAATTGCCGGAACTCACGCAGGAGCAGTGCCTCGCGGGCTGAATGGCAAACCGCCATGGGTACCCCGATTCCGGCAGCCACCAACAAAAAGCGCTCCTCAACCCGCATCATTACCGAGCATTTCTGTGTGCCATCCTTCTATTCAAATTTATCGTGATACGGATATTCCTTATTGCCGATCGGCTTCAAAACACCGTGCCCGAAAATCCATAGGTGTCCCCTCGCGATCACAAATGGCATCCGGTTACCTAGGAGGCCTGCCACCAGGGCCATATCAGAGATGAAGGTGCGGATGCCCTCATCTTCGCTTCCATATTGGGCCGAGACATTGACCATCGGAATGGCACTCGCAACCGGTAGATGCCCGGAACGCGCGAAGCGGCCGATATTTGCCGGTAGCAACCCCCGGAGCGTGTCCGTGGGGACCGGTTCCGCAATCGGGCTCCCCCCATCAAGGGCACCTACTCCGCTGCCCAGGACGCTCTGAGCCTGGCCAGCAAGCTGCCCCATGTCCAATGCTCCCGCGACGGAATCTACCGGCCATGGCCAGCGAGGCAGGGATTCGTCGGACTCCGCCGGCGTTGCGGTTACAACATCAGACTCGGCATCGGCAATTACTTCGTCCGCAAGATCCGATTCTGCTCCGGGCTCAGTCTGACAGGAGGCCAGCAACGCCGGGATGATGGCCGGAATCAGGAGATGGTATCGCATTCCTGATCGTATTTAATGGGCCTTATTAAGAGTTAGGTGATCCATAGGATTCAAAGGAAGCGTTTTTGCCGGTTGGTAGCAATTCATCCGAGTCCAACCCGGTGCGCCGACGTAATGATAGAGTGAATAATCTCCTTTGCACTTTGCGCAGACACTCGCTTTCCGCCGTTGCATTTGCGGCCCTGCTGCAGCCAGCCTGGTCCCAGCAGCCCCTGCAGGAGCACATAATCGCCATTGATGGCCCGGTGCACGAGGCCATAGAAACTCAGGTCGCCAGACTCAGGGATGGGGGGCGCCCCGAAGTGCTTCGCCTTTCCGACATGCTCATCTATCCGTTTGGTCACTACCAGCCGGTTCTTACCTGTACCGTCTTGCGGGCCTGTCTGGTGGAGCTGGAAAAAGGCGAAGCACTCATCAGTCTGATTACCGGGGACGATCAGCGCTGGCTGATAGATCATACATCTACCGGGGCCGGCGGGATGACTCCGCTGGTTTCGGTCAAGCCGGTGGACTACAACATCACCACAAACCTGATTGTTTCAACGGATCGGCGCGTGTACCATATCACGCTGGACAGCCCTCCGCGTACCTCCCGGAACGAGCCCTTCAACCCACTGGGCCCCTATACCCGGCATATCCGATTCTACTACCCGCGTAGTCAAATTACACTGAACAACACGCGTGAGCTCAAGGCCGCTCCGACAACCGGACTGACGGTGGGTCAGCTCAATCACCAGTACATCTGGCGAAAGAGTCGCAAATTCCCCTGGGAGCCCATCGCCGTGTTTGATGATGGTGAACGCGTCTACATCCGTCTGCCCGGCGAGGCCGACACCTTTGAACACCCCCTGCTCAGTGTCGGGCGCAAGGGGCAGGAGCGCGTGGCTGACTATGTGCTGCGCGACGGGTATTTCATCGTGAGTGGTCTGTTTGAGCACGCCCGTCTCATCCTGAGCGGACCGGCAGGTCGCAACTGGCTGGGACGATCCCGACGGGCCCAGTACCTCCTTCACATCAGGCGGGATGGCCAACGCTGAATCAGCGGAAGAATTTGTAGATCCCAGTTCGCCGACCCGCCTGTCCCGGCGTAACGTACTGGCGCTGGCACTGAGTGTGGCGGGCGTGCTGCTGGTGCTGTTCTTCAGCAGCCGCCGCTCCAAAACAGCCGAGCCAGCATACAGCCCACCGGAATATCCGGTGGTGGAATATTCGATTCTGGAACCGATCGAGCCCAACAATTCAATCTACGGGCCCCGCGGTGCCGGGTGGGACCTGCCGGATATACCCGAAGCACCCCGAGAAGATGATCGCGCGCTGAACTTTGAGCAGGCGCGACGCTCACGGACCATCATTCACGCCACTCAGCCGGCAGTTGATTCCGTCCGGCAGACCCCGCCGGCCGTAGCCTCGCTGGTGCTCATCGAGGGGAGCGTCATCGAAGCCGCGCTGGAAACCGCCATTCATACCGGACGCCCAGGCGCGGTGATCGCACGTGTTGTGCGTCCCGTCAGGGACTCGCGTCATCTGAAGCATCTGCTGATCCCTGCCGGGACGCAGCTGCTGGGCAATCTCGTGCAGGTAGTGGAAGGCAGTGAGCCGAGGGCGGTGGTGGTGTGGACGCGCATGGTGTTCCCCAATGGCGCGACGCGCACACTGCCGGAGCTCCCCGCGCTGGAAAGCAGCGGCGAGAGCGGATTGCAGGATAAGGTTAAACGGTACCGGGCTCAGCGGTTCGGCAATGCGGCACTGCTGGCCTTGGTGGGCGGCACCACAACACTGGCATCCGCCTCTACCAATGCGGCGCTCGCAGGCCAGTCCATGGCCCTGGAATTGTCCCGCGCAGCCTCCGGCGAATTGGACCGTGGCCGGCACCATCAACCGGTTGTCATGCTTCGGCCGGGCTATCGCTTTCTGGTCTATGTCTCGCAGGATCTCCTGTTTGACGCACCGTACGTGCCATGACGGGGGGCCTGTACGGCTGGAAGCCTCCGGCTAGGCTCAGCAGCCGCCGGGCACTGCTGCTGCTGGCGGTACTCGTGATCACCTGGGCGCAGGTTTCCATGGCAGTGCTGGTGCTGCTCAAGGGGCCGCCGCCGAGTCGGCCATGGTTGGATCCCGCTACCAGCCGATGGATACTCTTCAGCCTGGCCGCAGTGCAGGTACTTCTTTTCTGGTGCCCTGCCTGGCGCCCGATGGCCCTGGCTCTGACGTTGATCTTCGCTGTGTTGGGGGCTGCGCCGGTGTATAGCCCGCACTTCGTGATCGTCGTACTCGTACGCGCAGTCAATCATCAGACCGCCCCCGGCATTCCGGCTCTCAGCTGCCTGGCGGGCCTCGCAGTTGCCGCCTGGCTCACCTACGGAATGGTATACGGCCTGCGGGCCCGGCAGTCATTCTCCAAGGGATCCACGCGCTGGGGCTCAGGCGAAGCACTCCGCAAACCGCGGCAGGGGCTGCTGCTGGGCCGACGCAACCGGAAGCTGCTGCGCTATGATCGCGATGGACATCTGCTGACGATTGCCGCCACGCGCAGCGGCAAGGGTGTCGGGACCGTTATCCCCAACCTGCTGGAGCATCCTGGCAGCATCCTGGTCACCGATCCGAAAGGCGAAAACTATTTGGCTACCGCCGGCTATCGGTCTCGGTGGCTGGGCCAGCAGGTTATTCCGCTGGATCCGTTCGGGCTGGTGGCCAAGGATAAGGACCCGCCGGAATGGTCCGTCAATCCGCTGGACTTGATCGACATGGAAGGAGAGGATTTTGTGGAGACCGCCATGATGGTGGCGGACATGATCGTCGGTCAGACCTTAAATGCTGGAGACTCCCACTGGCAGATTGAGGCTAAAGCACTGCTGTTTACCTACATCCTGCATGTAGCCTCACTGGAAGACAAATCCGCGCGCCATCTCGTTACGGTGCGGGAACTGCTCACGGAGCCGCCCGACGATATGAAAGAGACCTGGGACCGCATGAAGCACAGCAAAGTGGAGCAGGTCAAGGAAGGGGCAGGGCGCATTCTGCAGAAATCAGAGCGGGAACGGAGCTCAGTATTCTCTACGGCTCAGAGTCGGACGCATTTCCTGACGAGCCCGCGAATGCAGGCGGTACTCAAATCCACCAACATTCACCTATCCGACCTCAGGAAAGGGCTGCTCAGCCTGTATCTGATCATCCCGCGGGAGTACCTGGCTGTCTATGCCTCCTGGCTGCGACTAATGGTGGCGTGCGCCTACAATGTGTGCACCTCGCACGTGGAGACCCCGGCAAACCGGGAAGGCCCCAACCACCGCGTACTCTTTCTGCTCGATGAGTTTGCCAATCTCGGCTACATGGGCAACATCAAGGAGGCGGTCTCGCTGGGAGCCGGATACGGTATTACCCTGTGGCTCATTCTGCAGGACCTGGCACAGCTGCGCCGAACCTATCGGGACGAGTGGGAGAGTTTTGTAGCCAACAGCGATGTCATTCAGGCCTTTGCCATTCAGGATCCGTTCACCAGTGAGAAGATTGCCGGGATGCTCGGCACCATGACCATCTGGGAGCGTCGACTCGCCAAGGCATCGCGCAGGGAGGGCAGTCATTTGAAGGCGGGATATTCAGAGGGCAGCCGCCCGCTCATCAGGCCGGACGAGCTTCGCCGCCTGCATCCGGATCGGCAGGTCCTACTGGTACGCCCCTACCAGCCCGTACTCGCCGATAAGCTGGTCTACTATAAGGACCCGATGCTTGCCCCAAGGGCCCATGCGGAACGTGAAGTTTCCCCGGTTTTGCCGAACCGTGGCAAATCCGGCGTTACTTCCACCCCAACCTCCGGGTAAAGGGGGCTGGAAGCCATAACAACTCATCATGCGAACCCTTGTGATCGTTACGGTAATTGGCCTCTGTTTGGCCCTGGCAAGCGTACTGTTCTGGCCTGACCCAGGACCCGAAGAAGGCAGGTGGTATGTCCTGGAGGGCCGGGACTCACTCGCCGTGCAGCTATTGGTGGACAGTGACACCGCAGCCAGCCCGGCGACCCGGAAGGTGGTGCATGACCTCCTGGCGGGAGATATGCGCGTCAGGATTGACCGGATCGGCCGCTGTGCACACCTCACGGCCCATTACGAAGGAGTCAACGCTCAGCTCAACCTGGCGGAAGATCCCCTGGCTCGCATCCTTCTGCAGTCGCGGCCTATCGCACTGTTTGACTCTACCGCCCGCGCGTGCTTTGCCTATCAGGTGACCTTCCCCATCCCGCTGAATCCGCCAGTGGTTTGGCGTGACCGCCAGCTCCGGGAGGTGCCCGTCCACTTTTTTCTGATTCATCCCGAGAAAGACTTCAGACAATTTCGCCATGCGAATTCCCATTAGCCTGTTTCTGTTGGCCCTGCCGGCATCCGCGCAGGACTTTGATCAACTGACCCGTCCGGTCGCTACGATCACCGACAGCAGTCAGGTGCAGACCATGCTTGCAGAACTGCTGATAGCGCCATCCGGAACGGTGGATCGTGCCGAGGTGGTGGACTTCACCGGCAACGGGTTCGGTCCGGATGATCTGATCATTCTGCATCCGTCCCTGGAGAGTTTTCTGGTGGGCAGCGATGTACCGGCCACGCTCCAGGAAGCCATGAAAACCTGGGAGCTGAAGGCGGATTACCGTCTGGATGCCACCTTGGACGACAGCCGGAAAATTGCCGCCGATGCCCATCGCCGCCAGGACGCAAAGGCGGCCCTGATGGGATCTGTGCTCAGTGCAGTCGGGCAGTACTATGAGGGGGATGTCATGGATATGCGACTGGCGCAGGACTCGCTCGGTGTGCGTCTGGAAATGTGGAATTATGATCCGAGCGCCCTCCAGTACCGTATGCCCGGCCACGCCGCCATCCCGATGCCGGCTCAACCGCCAGCCCAGCGGTTCGAATTTGCGCGTCCCCGATTTGTCCTGGCTTTCCGTGATCCGTCCGATTGCATAGAAGCCATGCGGACAGACAGTACGATGGTTACACGCCCCTGTTAATTCTACCCACCCGTATGCATACTTCACAAATTCCCTTCCTGCTGCTGGCCCTGTGCGGGCTGCTGCAGCCGGCCGCTGTGCAGGCACAGTCCCGGTCAGTCACAGCGAAAATCATTCTTGAGAGCCCGTCACCTTCGTGCTCGTTTATGCTCGGATCCGATCTCAACTACGGCACCGCCGAAAAGCCCGGTACCGGGTCGGGATCAGTTACGATCAATGCTACGACCGGATCCCGCTCAGCCAGCGGTGTCACCGTAAGCGGGAGCTCGAGTGTCGGGCAGGTGCGGCTTACCGGCAGCAATGTGTCCACCTACACGGTGTCCCGGACGTTTCCGAGCAGCCTCACCTACAGTACGCACAGTCTTTCCTTTAGCGGGACCTGGGCCCATTCCACCCGCTCCACCAGCGGGTACGGTTCGATATCCGGCGGCAGCTATTCGGGTACGGCCGGGGGTGCAGGCTCAAGTTTTTCACGGTACTTCCGGTTCGGCGGTCAGGTCAGCGGTATCAGTCTGGCCGATGGCAGCGGATCGTATGAGGGGACGATTTCAACCAGCGCTGTCTGCAATTAGACCCATGCCCGGGTTCCGATCCATCGCTCATCTGGTATGGATGCTGGGCATGGCCGCTGCGGCTCCTGCCCAATCCTCAGGCCACATGAATGTACGTCTGCAGATTCTTCCGAGCGTACTGACGGTCAGTGTGACTTCCTCCAGTTTGGATTTTGGCCAGCAGCGGGCGGATGCCGGCCGCGTGGAGCTGGATCCGGCCTCCGGCCTGATCACCACGATGGCGGCAGGTGCGCATGCGTTGGGAGAGGTGGAACTGCGCGGGCCGGCCCATGCAGCCTATGCCATCAATATTGCCCCGGTGACTCCGCTGCAGCGCATCGGCTCGGACGAGAAGGTGGATTTCCAGCTGCACTGGGCGCGGCGTGCGAGCTGCCGCACGGCGGCCTATGCAGCCATTCCGCAAGCGCGACATGCCGAAGGTGTGCTCGGTACGGACGGGTGCACATCGCTGCGTTTCGGGGGTGCCATTGAGCTGATCGGCGTACGCGAAGGCATCTATACCGGTCAAGTAGCCGTAAGGATTTTCGCGCCATGATACGCCGCATGACCATCCTGATCGCGCTCAGCCTGGCGGGGGTGCAGATTTGTTCGGGACAGGCGGCTCTCAGTGTGACCCCGGCCTATGCGGTCATTACGCGAGATGCGCCGCATGGCACCTTTACGCTGCGCAACGAAGGCACCGAAGGAGTGGAAGTGGTCATCAGCGCCCGGTACGGCGTGATTGCGACCGACAATCAGTCCACCGATGTGATGTTGGGCGAAGGCGGAATGCTGGGGGATCTGACGGAGAAGCTGCTGTTTTTTCCGGACCGATGCGTCCTGGCACCCGGCGACGAGCGCGTGGTCCGATTCCTGGTCGACGATGTGGCTGCAGCCGACGAAAAGGCCTTCATCACGCTGATGCATTTTGAAATGCGCGAGCGGGGCGCACCCAGCCTGGAGCAGGTACCGGTGGTAGCCTCGGCACTCAGCATTGTCTACAATCTGGTAACGCCCCTGGTATTTGTCAACGGCATCAGTCAGCCGATACTCAACGCCCGTGCGGTGCGGGCTGCGCCGGGTGAGTTGGTGCTGGAGCTGTCCGCGCTCAATGCGTGGCCGTTTCTCGGCGGTGTGTCCGTGGTACAGGAGGACGCGGCCATCGGGCGGGTGGAAACGGCGGTCTACACCCGGCGGCGGGTAACAATTCCACTATTGCCCGGGCCGCTGCCGGACGCTGTTACCCTGACCTTTGATACCCGGTACACCGGCATGGCGGCCGAGGTCCGTCGGCAGCTTATCGCGCCGCCATCTGTGACCCTGAACCTCGTGCCATGAGGATAATGTTTCCGGTGCTGTTGATGCTGGGTGCGGCTCCGATGGCGGGGCAGCCCGCATCGGAGCGATTGTTTCTGGAAGTGCCGATGCTGCTGGACGCGCCGGGCCAACAGCAGATGATCCGGGCCTGGTATGATGGTGAGCATTTTTTTGTGGACGCGGCCATGCTCCTGGATCGGCTGGGCTTTACGGTGACTGTAGTGGAGTCCCGGCTGACCGCCCTTGATGTTGCCCGCACGATTGTGGTTGACTTTGACCTTCGGCAGCAGCTGGCCCCACAGAAGCAGGCATTGGGTGACGAGGTGTTGCATGCGGATGGGCGGTTTCTGCTGTCGATGGCGGGGTTGGGGCACCTGTTCGGGTCGGACATTCATTTTGATGCGGACCGGCTGGTATTGCGCGTCTCCACGGCAGCGCAGCGATTTGATGCCCGTGCCCTGCATCGTCGTCGGCCGCTTTGGTCCGAGGCCCCTGGTCCGCTGCAGTTCGGGCGGCAGCGGACGTTGTGGGGCGGCGTGATGATGAACTGGCAGCTGCACCGGCAACCCGGATATGTGCAGGCCGGTGTTTCCGTCACCGGGAGCCTGCTGGCCGGAACGCTAAGGGGGTATGTCGGCACCGGCCGCCAGTCGCTCACCTACCTTTACGACCGGCCCCGATCAATGCGTCTGACGCGCCTGGAATTCGGCCGGTTTGCCGATGGTGTACGCGGCATTCGACTGTCCAATCGTCCGCTGGCACAGCGGCAGCTCCAGCGGATGGAAGAACTGACCGGACAAACCGAACCTCACGCGCTCGTGGAAGCGCATGTCGGCGGCCATGTGATGGATCAGGTGCTGGCGGATGGACAGGGCCGGTACCGGCTGCGGACCCCGGTTTGGTACGGGACCCAGGTGGTTGAACTTCGGACGCGTCCGCTCGGCGGCCAGCCGGAACGGCTCGCCCGCAGGTACTATCTGGCCGACCCTGAACTGGTTGAGTCGGGACGGTGGTACTATGATGTCAAAGTGGGCCATCTCCGGTACGGGTCAGCACTGATAGGTGATCTCCAGTACGGACTGGCCCGCGCACTGACCGTAACGGCCGCTGTGGGCCGTCAGTCAACATATTCCTGGCTGGAAACCGGCGGCATCTGGAGTCCGCTGTCGTATTTGACCGTGCGCACATCTGCGCGTTGGCCTGCCCGAGAATTCGCAGCCGGCTTCAGGGCCTGGACCCGCAGGGTCAGTCTTGACGGGAACTGGTATGCCCGTGACCAGGGTGGCGGCGGGCTGCAGCTCAATGCAGGCGGCCTGTTCGGTCCCGTCAGCGTGAACCTGGATGCCTATGCGCACCGGCACCCGCCTTACTGGGAATCCCAACTGATCACTCCGAGCCTGTGGCTGTCCGCGAACGGCGGATTGACGCTGCGTGCTCTGTGGCACCTGGAGCGGAGCGGGGTGCACAAGACTCAACGGCGTGACTACTGGCAGGTTGGGGCCGGAGCTCCCATAAAGGGCGCGCATGCGCGGCTGAGTTTATCCGGCCGCGATACCCGCTGGATCCTCGGATTGGAAGGATTCCTCGTGGTAGGCGGCTGGTCGGTCCAGGTTACCACCCGTGTGGATGCACGGTCCGGACGGATTGAAGGGGGACTGACGCTGCAGGCAAACCTGCCGTTCGCTTCGATGGCCGCCCGCGCCCTTCGGCGGGATAGCCGCTTGGTGCACACGCAGAGTTTCTACGGCCAGGTCGCCGTAGACCGCCATCTGGAGTTCGGGCGTGATGTGCATCAGCAAAGCGCGGCGAAACTGATCATATTCCGCGACATCAACGGCAACGGGCGGCAGGAGGATGGTGAACCCGTCCTGCCGCATATCCGGGCACAGCTGTACCACGCCAACTGGACACGCGATCCGGACGGAACGCTGTATGCGGGTCATCTGGAGCCGTTCAGCGTGTACCAGGTGCGCCTTTTGGAGGATTCCGTACGGGATCCCCGACTGCAGCCCGCCACCGGATATGCGTTCAGTTTTGTGGCTGACCCGGGTAGAACCAAGCGCCTACTTGTGCCCATGCAGCCCAGGCTGCAGGTTCCCGGGCGTATTCTGAATGCGGACCGGCCGCCGAGCCGGATGCGTGTGCATGCAACGGGCGGATCTTCGGTTCCGGTGTACCGCGATGGCGGATTTACGCTGCTACTCACATCGGGGTCACATGAAATCATCGTCACGGATGTGCTCACCAAAGAATCGCTCGGTCAGTGGCAGATGATGATCACCGCTGATACTTCTGATCTGAACCTGACGCTCAACCGTCCATGAAGTATCGGATTATGGCAGCCGCGTTGCTGATGTCGCCTTCCTCAGCGTGGGGACAGCTCTTTGTGCGGCGCCCGCTACAGCTGATGGAGCACCGGACAGCGTATCCCGGATGGCAGGACTGCAACGGACAGACGCAGGCCTTGCGATGCGGGGAAATCGAGGCACTGCTGCCAGCGTCAACGGCCCGGGTGGCCAGCCTAACGGCCGTTCCGCTCAGGAACGGCTCGCATACGCTGGCGTGGGACCCGGCCATCTGGTGCAGCGCTACGCGAGCACGCGCATGTCGGCCCGACCCTGAGGGTCGGATGGTTTGGCAGCTTGCGGGCCATCTGCGCCACGGCCAATCCGCGGCATCGGGCTCGTACCGAGGTGCCGCCATCCTGACGATTGAATCCCGCGGGGAAACCTGGTCAGTTCGCGTGCCCGTATCGCTGGAAGTAAGGGGCAGGCAGCTGGCCTGCACGCTCTCAGGAGGCGGACACCTGGATTTTGGGCGGACCGAGGGGCTGCAGGCCGCAAGCATTACGCTGGACCCGGTACAGTCGGTGCGGAGTTGGGCGGACCGGGATCGTTGGCCCATGATGTATGCCTTTGCCCATATGACCGTGCGTTCGCCTGCGGATCATGTGACGGTAACGGTACAGGCACCTGCGGAACTGACTGCAGGTCGCGCGTCGATCGGCTTTACCAGTTTATTGGCCTATCGAACCGGCAACAGCGGGGCCTGGGGACTGCTCCTGACCGGCCCCGGCACCCGGACCGTAGCGAATGCGCCCGATCGGCCCTTACGATTCCGCCTCGGTGGCAGGGTCACCACGGCCCCGGATTCACCTGAGGCACGCTACAGCGGCGCAGTTACGGTGAGCATTCACTGCGGACCGGGCGGCTGAACGATTTATCACTCACTCATTTTGAACACGCATGAATGATTTAGTTGGGCAGATGGCGGCGGCAGATTCTCTGGTGCTCCCGGTGGATCCGGGCGGGCGGGTTTCGGCGCTGGATCTGCTGGGGCAGGCCGGAGGGTTTCAGTGGCCCATTCTGGCTACGCTGGCCGTCGGTCTGGTCGTGTTGATGCTGTGCCTGGTACGGCTGTTCTTTGACCGGCGGGCATCCGGATGCCTGATCGGTATGCCGGTGGATTCAGTCACGCAACAGCAGCTGGAAACGGCCCTGGCGCAGTCTGAGGGCAGCCTCTATGCACGATTCTTGAAGGGACTTCTGGTGGTGCATCGGGCGGGAGGTGCGTTTCATGCGCTGGGGCAGGAGATCAAATCCATATCCGCGGCGGCCCACGCCAGCTATCAGCGAACCGAACGGCTGGTGGCGTACTGTTCCAGCACGGCCGGTGGTTTGGGACTCCTGGGTACGCTCGTGGGGATTTATACATTGTTTTCCGCGGGCACACGGGATCCGCAGGTCATCTTTGCCGGCATCGCGGTTGCCGTGGCATCCACGCTTCTGGGACTGGTAGTCAGCATTCTACTGGAACTGCTGGAGACTTTGGCCCATCGCTGGGTCAGTCGTTATGCAGAGTCAGCCGAAGCCTGGGCGATCCGTGTCCGTTATCGACTGAGCGAATGCGGGGATTCCTGATACTTCGTCTGGTGGACATCATGCTGCTGCTGTTGTTGAGTATGATGGCGGCCGCCTCCATTACGCCGATGGATGCCCCCATGCCCATCACGCATGAGCTTGTAGATCAGGGTCGTTTGCCCGGCCCGCTCAATATCGCGGTTACCCCGGATGGCACGCTGCATCTGGAGAGCCGGGTATTAACGCTGCCGGAGCTGATGGACCTCATTCATCCAGGCGGCGGGCATCTGGTCCTCTACGCGAGCGCCGAGGCACCGGCCTCAAGTCTGATCGAAGTTGCCCGCATCGCACGCGCAGCCCAGTGGCGGACCGCCTTTGTAGTGGAGCGCAGAGACCGAGCGGATCCATGAGGCGGACACACGGTTTTCTGCTGAGGTTCCTGGATTTGGGTCTGCTGTTGTTGATGGCATTCCTGGTGGTGGCTGAACTCAATCCCACGCATCAGGAGTCGCTTCCAGGCCCGGGTACGCCTGTGGGGGAGGTGACGCGCGTCTATATGCTGACCTTCCATGAAGCCGGGTCCATGCGTATTACCTGGCAGGGCCGATTGCTTTGTTCCTCCGGGGTAACGGACCGGTTGATGCGCTGTCTGCGGACGCATCCGCCGGGACGTGTGGTGCTGGTTCCAAGTTCTCGGGCCACCGTGCAACAGTTCGTCACCCTCCTGGATGCCTGCGAAGTGCACAATCTGGACTGTACGGCGGGAGAGTAATGCGACAGGGTCAGGACCGCGTATTGGCGTTCGCACTTGCGGGCCTGGTGCTTTGGGCACTCTGGCTCGGCGCGGGCCAGGCCTATCTGAAGCGAAAGCCGGTGGCATTGCGAATACTTCCTGTTGAGGAGGGCTTTGTGCTGTCTTCCAATCGCGAACCGGCCCGCCCGGCAACGCTCCCCCGGCCGGCCGTCCTGCAGCGGCGCACGATTACGGTAGAACGATCCGAGCGGACGCACACGGAGACACCGGTCAGCCGCCGAATCCCCAACGGTGGCCAGCGCCTGCAGGCCGCACTGTATGAGGAAGCAATAGCACTACCAACAGCACCCCTGCTGCACATGCAGCCGCCGCCGAAGCGCCATGCCGGCGGCCTCACCTTGGAGGCCGGACAGCTGACCCACGAAGTGCAAAGCTCTGCGGACTCTCCGGTCAGACGCACGCCAGTCGTACATCGGCGCGAAACTCTGGAGCAGCGGGTAGCGGGGCCTGGGCCCGAGCGCGCGCAGCCGGTCGCCATGCGGGAGATCACACGCTGGATGCGCCTGCAGCCGTCCGAACTGCCGCCCGGCATCCGCCGGCATGTGGAATTTCAGCCGGAAAATCTGACTGCTACCGCCGCGTGGGTGGATCACGGCGAAGTCTACGAAATCTATATGCTGGTGCGCGTTCCGCTACGTGAGCTGCATGTGGTGATCGTGCATGGAGATGAAACCTGGTACCTGATAGACCGGAGCTTTGAGCGGCAGGGGAGGAGTTTCCGTGCCGGATATGCCCGGCGGGCAGGAGGGGTCATTACCGGTGTAGTGTCCGAGGAGCGCGCGGCCGCCAGTCGGGAGGCGGCGGCATTTTATAACATATTCCTGACTTGGTGGGATCAGGAGCGTCTGAAACTGCCATGACTCGAGTTATCTTCTTCCTGTTGGTTGTTGCGGGCTGCCGCTCCGCTGCGCTGGTGGTCATCATGGAGCCTGAGACTCCGATTGCAATCCCTGGTGTGGACAGTGTGATCGTTGCGCGTGCGCTGGCAATCGCCGAGGTGTCCTTTGCCGGGGATAGGGCCGAAGCCGAACGGTTGGCCGCCGACGGGCGGCACTTGGCCCGTAGGGCCGACAGTTTGTTGAGTCTCCATGACTGGACACCGGCGGATTCATTACGCGATTCCGCCTTAGCCACCGAACACTTCAATGAGGGGGCCGTAGCCCTGGAGTCCTGGAGTCAGCAGAGCCCGGACAGCCTGCACGCGCTAAGCCTGTTGCAGCAGGCCGCCGCCGCGTTTGAGGCGGCGCTGGACGCGGATCCCTTTGACGCGGAGATCCGCTACTGGCTCGGACACGTCCTTGGACTGCAGGCGGAGCATTACGAGATAAAGCATGCCGCGCAATCGGCCATTGAGGTCTTGCTGAAGCTCGTGAGCCTTAATCAGGATCGGCATGACTATATCGGTCTGCTGGCCCGGCAGTATGAGCTTGTGGCCACATCCACAGCCAGTCTGCTTGCAGGGGCCTTGTGGGAGAAGGCAGCGCGGGTTGCGCAGGATGATGTTGTCCTGGGCGGTCAGGCAGCGGCTGATACGGCAGCGGTGTTCGGCTATCTGCTTAGAAGCAGCCGGTCATTCGGCCGGGCGGACAGCGTGGATCAGGCTTTGCGGGTGCTGGACGCATCGGTCCGCTGGGCGGCGACGGTCTACGAGGTCGAGCTTGTTACGGCTGAACGGCGCTGGCTGATGTGGGATGAGGGCAATCTGCAGGCACGCCGCCTGTATGATCGGATCCTGGCGGAGGCTGAAGCTGATCCGAAGCAGGCGGCGGGTGATCTTGAAGCGCTGCTGAACAATGTCGGATCGGAGCGTGCACGGGTGGACGTTGCGCATCAGCTGAGCCTGGCCTGGTATGCCACCGGCCGTCCGGCGGACGCGCTTGCGTTGATGCGGGACCTGTGGAAGGATAGGGCGGCGATGGAGGATGCGCAGATCAGGCAGGTGCGCAGTGACTATGCGGTCATGGCATATAACTTGGCCCAACAGCTGCGGAGGAAGGGTGAGTTGACCCGGGCACTGGTCTATCTGCTGCAGTGTGAGGAGTTGGAGGATCCGCTGTCTGCGAGCGCCGCATTGGAGGCGGCACAGCTGCTGAGCAACAATCCCCAGGCGGCCTTGGAAAGGGCACATGTTGCAGAAAGGCGTATGGAAGACTTACGTCTGGAGGATCAGCGCAGGCTGTTGCGGTACATGGTGGATTTGCATCGGCGCATGGGGGATCGCGACCGCGCGCGGGAGTATTTTGATCGATTGGGCGGGCTGTAGTTCAACCGGCCGGATAGGAGCGTAGGATTTGCACGCAGGCTTCGGCGGTTTGTAGCGGATTGAGGTCGCTGACTTCAACGGTATAATGGGCCTGCTCATACACGGCGGCACGTTGGTCCAGCAGGTCGGTGATACGGGCGATCAGTGCGACACCGGCAAGCGGTTGGCCATCAGGGCCGCACAGCAGCGGGCGTTTGGCCGCATCTTTCTCCAATCGCGATTGCAGTTCCCTCGGGCTGACTTTAAGGTAAATCAACCGTCCGTTGGCCTGGATCCAGGCCATATTGGCAGACCTGAGCACGGTGCCGCCGCCGAGCGCGCACACGATGGCCTCCGGGAGGGACTGGAGGGCGGAAGATTCCAGGTCACGAAACGCAGCTTCGCCGTGTGTGCGGAAGATATCCGGCACCGACTGCCCGGAGATGGCTTTAACCTGCTCATCCAAGTCGCAGAAGGGCAGTTTAAGCAGGGGTGCCAGGTGAACACCTGCAGCACTCTTGCCGCATCCCATAAAGCCGGTCAGCAAAATGCGGGCCATTAGGCGGAATTGATTCCAGAAAAAAATACCAAGCCGGTTGAGCATGTTCTCAGCCATCCGTTGACGGGATCACAACCATCCGGTCTGGTTTTGGGGGCGCGCCTGCGCAGGGGCCATAACCGCTGATCGGACTCGGTTTCAACCGCACACGGATGCCGCATGTTGAAACCGGGATCTCCAATCTGCATGCAGTCCGACCCGAACGGAATATGCCGGGCTGGCACCGGATCAATGATTCCTTTTCGGCAGTTACGCATCGCTTCTGCCGGATTACATTCGGCCGCCCTCCCCAATGGCATCTGGAATGCGGAGTTGCTGCATAAGTTGGAGATCTGACTCATGCCAGCACCGATGCCAACTTGGGCGGTAAGGCTTCATGTTCACCATCGAAAATGGTGAGAAACGCGTTGAATCTGAGGCAGGGCCAGCATTATGGTCCGGCGTGTTGCGTGAGATCATCATCATGAACATCGGCAACCTGCTGGACACGCTCCAAGCTACCAGCACCGCACGAATTATGGTGTGTCACTGCCAGAAGTGATAGCGCATGACCAGGGCCAGTGTGACCATCTGCAGATCCGCGGTTCCGATGACACCATCGACGGGCTCGCTCCCGTCCAGGCGGTTGTTGGGCGGATGACTGCGCAGCGGGTCCCAGACAATGTTATCGGATTCAAACTGTGCAAAGTCCACGCGTCTCAGTTTGACACCTAATGAGACCCTTCGGGTCATAAAGTAGTCTACGCCGATCATGGCCTGCCACGCAAACACATAATCCTTCAGGTCGGCATTACCAATACTTATAGTGCCGGCTAGATTGTTGCGGATTTGGTCCGCATTGGGCAGTCCATCTCCGGTGCGGATAGCAGTGGGATCAGGATTGCGATACCAGGTGCTCGCATAGTGCATGCTGATTCGGCTTAGACCTGCGCCTGCTCCCACATACGGCATCCAGGAGACCCGGTGCCGGGGTGTCAGCACGGCGTAGGAATTCAGCATGAGGCTGTGGGCATTTACGTCTCCTACAGCTTCCCGAGCGACGAAGACTTCCAGATCAAGCTTATCCGCATCGACTCCGGTACCCGCAGCGGCATCGGTGTACTGGCTGTACCAGGAATGGTGATTGAGGTATTCCAGCTCAGCGATGACCAGCCGGGTCATCCGGCTTCCGATCGCCAGACTGGCCGTGAGACCAAAGGCGCGATCATAGTCTACCACCCACTGGGAATCCTCGCCCGGATTGGTATCGGTGCAGCCGGGGATGGACGCATAGAGGGGATTGATATACTCATCGCAAACGCTTGCGCGGTCGGTGCTGGTATTGACAAAGGACAGCGGGGGCGCAAAATGTCCGCCCAGCTCCATGGAGACGTACGTCTGAGCGTATGCGCTGTGGCAGAGTCCCGCCAGAAGGATGAGGGCAATCGGGTATTTGAGCGAAGTCATGGACGGATGGGCTGGTCGCAGTGAATTCTTACGTCCGGCACGTAATTTGTTCACCGGCGCATGGCTGAACTGATTCACACGGATTGTATGTCGAAGAAGAGCGCCAGATCATTTGGGCCATGCCAGAACCCGTTGCGCGGGGCGTTGAGGGTGTCGCGCTAGACGATGCCCAATAGTAGGCGGTGCGAGTTGTGCGACGGGGCGGTCAGGTCTCGTCAGGTCGGGAGCGGAATTGGAACATTGCCCCGTAAGCCGCGGACTCGGGTCAATGAAAAACTTCATACCTTCCGCTGACGCTCTCAGTCCACTGCTGCCGGGACACCGCCCAACTGCTTGTACCGACAGCATCAGATTGGTACGCAAACAGCCGCAAAGTAGAGGGATTCTTTCGCGCACCTGATCGATTCAGCGAATCCGTACAAAGTGGCCTTTATGCATGGGATACCCTTCGGGCGCGTCAACCATCAGGCGGTAGAGGTACAAACCGGACGGGATCCTGAGATTGCGCAAGGAGATTTCGCGCCTGTAGCCAGCCGGCAGGTTCGCCGGCGATTGTCTGAACACACGCCGCCCTGTTATATCAAAGACTTCTACCCCAACGCGGGCAGGCCAAGGCAGATCAAACTGTAAGCGGGTGGACGTGCGGAACGGGTTGGGATAGTTGCCTTGTACCGCGAACTCCGCAGGTAAGGTATCATTCCGTTCCACCGAAACAGCGGGAGTGCAATCCGGCCCCCGGTGGGCGGCCATATTTAGCCACGCCTGGAACTCATTGTCGGACGGAGCGCACAGCCCCGAATTGTTTTCATAGTAGAATTCGACGATGCTTTGCAGTTGCAGGAAGCTGCGCGGGAGGGAATCGGTAAGCTGATTGTCGGAAAGCCATAGGTGCGTCAGCGCCGACAGGATTCCAAGTTCGGCAGGGACCGGACCGGTAAGCTGATTACCGGACAGCCGCAGGCTTTCCAATGCCATAAGCTTGCCCAGCTCAGGCGGGATCGGGCCGGTAAGCTGATTGTCATCCAGCTGCAGCCATACGAGCCTCCTCAGATTGCCCAGCTCAGGCGGGATTGGTCCTGTAAGCTGATTACCATCCAGCTGCAGCCACACCAGCTCCTTCAGATTACCCAGGTCAGGAGGAATCGGACCCATTAGCTGATTGTGCTCCAGCTGCAGGCTTACCAATGCGCTCAGCTCACCCAGCTCCGGAGGGATTGAGCTCGTGAGCCGGTTGCCGTGTAGGGACAGGTTTGCCAATGCCATCAGGTCGCCCAGCTCAGTAGGGATCGGACCTGTGAGTTGATTGCTGTGCAGGGATAGGTTCTCCAACGCCATCAGATTGCCCAGCTCAGAAGGGATCGGACCTGTAAACTGATTGTTATCCAGCTGCAGCCACTCCAGCTGCAGCAGATTGCCAAGCTCAGGCGGGATCGGGCCTGTTAGCTGATTGTTGTCCAGCTGCAGCCACTCCAGCCCCGTCAGATTGCCCAGCTCCAAAGGAATCGACCCTGTTAGCCGATTGTGTTCCAGCCGCAGGCTTGCCAACGCCCTCAGCTGACCCAGCTCAGGCGGGATCTCCGTGAGCTGATTCTCGGTCAGGGCCAAGTGGTTCAGGGCTATCAGATTCCCCAGCTCAGGTGGGATCTCCTTGAGCTGATTTCCAGTCAGCACCAGTGTATTGAGTCCCGTCAGATTACCCAGCTCTGTAGGAATCTCGGTGAGTTGATTGCCGCTCAAGTCCAAGACTTTCAATCCTGTTAGACTGCCCAGTTGGGGCGGGATCTCTGTGAGCTGATTGCGGGCCAGTTCCAGGTGTCTCAACGCCATAAGGTTGCCCAGCTCAGCAGGGATCTCCGTGAGCTGGTTTTCTGTCACAGTCAGGTGCTCCAACACTGGCAGTCTGCCCAGTTCAGGAGGGATTGGCCCCGTGAGCTGGTTGTCTTGCACAGAAAGCGCGAACAGGGCCATCAGGTTTCCGAGCTGGGGTGGGATTGGACCTGTGAGCTGATTGCTGCCCAAGAGCAGGTCTGCCAGCGCCCTCGGCATACCCAGCTCAGGAGGGATTGGCCCCAAGAGCTGATTGTTATAGAGATTTAGGCATACCAGCTCTGACAGGCCGCCCAGTTCAGGCGGGATCGGACCTGTAAGCTGATTGTTATCCAGCTGCAGCCACTCCAGCCTCTTGAGCTTTCCCAGCTCAGGCGGGATCAACCCCGAAAGCTGATTGTCGCCCAGGAGCAGGGCTTCCAGTACTGACAGATTGCCCAATTCGGGAGGGAGCGAACCTGAAAGCCGATTATGGCTGAGGCGCACCCCGCGCAGATCAACCAACTGTCCCAATTCGGGCGGGAGCGGTCCGGAAAGGTTGTTGTTGTGTACATCCAGGATGGACAGATTCGGAAGAACGGCCAATTCCGGGGGGAGCGCCCCGGCCATATTATTGTCGGACAAACGAATCGCGACCAAGCCCCCATCCGTTACACTGAGCCCGTACCACTGGTTGAAGCCCTCCATAGACGACGGAACTGTATCCACATCCCAGCCGGAATTGTTCGTCCACCGATCCCCGTTCGTGGACAGATAGAGCGAACGCAAGGCTTTGTGAACGGCTTCCACATCATCCCGTGGGCCCGGGGAACCGGCTATTGATAGGATCGAGGAGCAGGAGAAGTTGGAGGCGGCCCCCGCAGACAGCTGTACCGCCGCAATGTTGTCTTGCGCCAGCGATACGAATACGGGACAAAGGGCGGCCAGCAGGAAAGATCGCAGCATGGACTCACTGGTCGGTCCCGATGTTGAACAACACCATGAACGGAAATTATCCCGTTTATCGGGTCCCTCCTGGCGGCATTTGCGGTGGTGATTGTGTCCACGCGCGTCCGGCACCGGTACGGTTAGACCGCCGGGCATCGCCGCTTCGGTCCCCATCATGTTGTGGAGATCAAACGCCTGCGGTTGGGTGGGCATCACTGAGGCTGCCTATGTGGCCATTCTGAAGAATGATCTTTGGTCTGAGGGTGCTTGACCCCGGGAAGAATCCCATCATCAGCATGTAATGCCGGGCCGCGGAACCGACATGGCCGCTGATTGTACGACTCCTATCCCGAGCCAAGTCAGCTGATGTTTCACAGGTACATTCCGCTCGTTCCTGTTCTTCTTCTCTGCACCGATCGAGCATGGGCTCAGAACGCCCCGGAGGTCATGCCTCATGTTGTGGTGGTCCAATTTGAAGAAGGGCTCTCTCTTCCCGGCAATGCAGCTAAGACCGGGTTGCAAATCTTTGATCAGAAGGCAGCCGCTTACCAGGTACACACTATTGAGCGCATCTTTCCGTTTCTGGATCATGTGGATCCGACTCCCAGGACGCGTCGCAATCTCTTGGCGCTGCGCCGCACGTACTATGTGCGATATAGCGCCGATGTGGACGCTGAACGAGTATCCAAAGATCTGGCCCTCGCCCCCGGCATCGTCTACGCGGAACCGGTGCCTGTGAATCGTACCAGGGGACCGGTTCACTGGAAGCGGACCGATCCGAATGATCCCCGATTTGCGGATCAGTCGGAACTTCGTCTTATGCAGTTGCCGGAGGCGTGGGATGTCGTGAAAGGTTCAGATGGCGAGGTGGTGATCGCAGTCGTTGACGATGGGGGCGAATGGCGGCACGAGGACCTTCATGCAAATGTTTGGACGAATGAGGATGAAATTCCGGGCAACGGGATTGACGACGACAACAACGGATTCATTGATGATGTGCACGGCGTGAACTTTGCCAACGGGGATGACACGGATAACGATCCGACTGGATCTCCAGAGAGTATGCATGGCACATGGGTAGCGGGACTGGCCAGCGCCGTAACGGACAATAATGTGGGGATAGCCGGGGCAGCCTGGAATGCAGAAATAATGCACATCAACTCGGCGTGCCCCGGCCGTGTTTTTTTTGTCTGCACTGGGTACGAGGGCATCCTGTATGCGGCCATCAACGGGGCGGACATCATCAATACGAGTTGGGGTGGAGTGGTGAGGAACGACCGGATAGTGAGGCATTATGAGCAGACGCTTGATCTGGCCACTGACATGGGTGCTCTGGTTGTAGCCTCTGCGGGCAATGCAAACTCCAGCAACGATCTGTTCCGAAATTATCCGGCCCGTTCTCCACGGGTGCTGTCGGTGGGCGCGACGGAGAAGGCTACGCGTAGGCGGGCGGGATTTTCGAACTACGGGAGACTGGTGAATGTGTTTGCTCCGGGCGCGGATATCCTGACCACCGGGCCCGGGAACAGTTATGACTCGGTCGGAGGAACATCGTTTTCGTCTCCGCTGACAGCTGGCGTGGCGGCGTTGGTCAAGACGCGGTTTCCCGGGATGGGACCGGATGCGCTGCGGGAACATATTCGGTTGACGAGCGAGAGTATTGACATGGAGAATCCCGAATTGGCTGGCCTGCTGGGCAGGGGGCTGGTGAATGCGCGGGCGGCCGTTCAGTCTCCGAGCCTGCCTGCGGTACGCCTGCAGCGCTGGAGTTGGGCGGACGACGATGGCGACCGCCGGATAGTCTCCGGCGATGTGGTGACGATCACGGCAACGGTAGTCAATTACCTTTCTGATGCCCGCGAACTGAGCGTGGGGCTGGTAGGTGCCGAACCCTATCCGTTCCTTGATCTGATGGCTGCAGAGGAAGCGGTTGGTTTTCTGGCTGGTGGGGATTCGGTCGAGGTCCAATTTGAAATCAGGGTGGCCGCAGATGCGCCCGAAAATCGGCGGGTGCGCCTCTACACACGCATTCGGGATGGCGCATTTGAGGATGGAGCGGACCAGCTTTCGTTGCGCGTCAATTATCCATTTGAGGTGGTTCACCAGGGTCTGAGTGCGTTTTACATGGCAACGGGCGGAGACAATTGGGCTCGAAACGACAACTGGAACATAACAGATGTGCCAGGTGAGGGTGACTTGATGACATGGTTTGGGGTTCTAACCGACGAGGGATTCCTGTACGGGTTGGAGATGGAGACAAACAATCTACGGGGGATATTGCCATCCGAACTTGTTAGCGTGCCGAACCTGCAAGCTCTTTCTCTAACTGGGAATGAGGGGCTGGGCGGGCCGATCCCGCCCGAACTCGGGGATCTAGTGCTGCTGGAGAAGCTATGGCTGTGGGACAATTCGCTTACCGGGGAGATCCCGCCCAAATTAGGGAAACTTAAGCAACTGGAACTTCTGGACCTGTCGGGCAATTCCCTTACCGGGGAGATCCCGCCCGAACTCGGCACCCTTGAGCAACTTGCGCGGCTGATCCTGTCGCGCAATTCGCTTACCGGGGAGATCCCGCCTGAACTTGGGGACCTTGAGTACCTTGAGCGGCTGCACCTGTCTGGCAATTCCCTTACCGGGGAGATCCCGCCCGAGCTCGGGACCCTTGAGCAACTGGAGCGGATAAGGCTGCAAGACAACTCCCTTACCGGCCCGATCCCGCCCGAACTCGGGAATCTTGAGCAACTTGAGCTGCTGTCGATGTCTGGCAACCTTCTTACCGGGGAAATCCCGCCCGAACTTGGAAATCTCAAGCAACTGGAGGAGCTAGGCCTGTTTGGCAATTCCCTTACCGGGGAGATCCCGTCTGAACTCGGGAACCTTGAACGACTTGAGCGGCTGGACTTGGGGGGCAATTCCCTTACCGGGGAGATCCCGCCTAAACTCGGGGACCTTGAGCAACTTGAGCGGCTGGACCTGGTGGAAAATTCTCTTACCGGGGAGATCCCACCCGAACTTGGGAATCTCAATCAACTGGCGGAGCTGTACCTGGTGCTCAATTCCCTAACCGGGGAGATCCCGCCTGAACTTGGGAACCTTGAGCAACTTGAGCGGCTGGATCTGTCAGGCAATTTGCTTACCGGGGGGATCCCGCCCGTACTTGGGACCCTTGAGCGCCTTTGGTGGCTGATCCTGTGGGGCAATTCCCTTACCGGCCCGATCCCGCCTGAACTCGGGAATCTTGAGCAACTGGAATGGCTGGGTTTGTGGGACAACTCCCTTACCGGCCCGATCCCGCCCGAACTCGGGAATCTTGAGCAACTTGAGCTGCTGTACCTGTCTGGCAATTCCCTTGCCGGGGAGATTCCGCCCGAACTCGGGAACCTTGAACGACTTGAGCGGCTGGACCTGTCAGTCAATTCCCTTACCGGGGAGATCCCGCCCGAACTCGGGAACCTTCGCGTCCTTAAGAGGCTGCTCCTGAACCATAATTCCTTTACGGGACAGCTTCCAAGAAGCTTGATGCAGTTGGACAACCTTGAGGTGTTTGACTTTGAAGGTCAAAGCCTTTGTGCTCCCGCCGATGATGCGTTTCAGTTGTGGCTCAACCGTATACCCAGCCATTCGGGGCCAACATGTACAGAAGAGGATGGTTTTGTATACGTACAGTATGATCAGGGTGAGGCGGTCGGTACAGGCGTTGAAGACCACCTGTTTGCCACCCTGCCGGCAGATGCGCGAATGGCGACCCGCTTTGTGATTGACGCATCATCTGGAGGTAAACAGTGGAACAGGACCATTGCCGGGAATGACCGGGAAGCGTGGATCGAGGCCGATTCCAGAGTTGATCAGGCAACACGCATCAAGGATCTTTTGCCAGCTGACCAGGAATCGCAAATCAAGGAGCCGTTGGGGAATCGACGGGGAGGAGCCATAGGGCCGGAAGAACGGAGGCGGTTGATCGGGTCCATGGGCAGGAATGATTGGGAAAGACGGATCAGGGATTTGTTGGAAGGGGAGCAGCGGCGAAACAGGGAACGGAAGGAGCGCATTCAGATCTCTTCTGGAGATGAAAGTGCCGAACAACGCGTTTTGACCGATCACCGGGAGATACGAGCCCCGAGCCATGCGAAAGGTGAGCGGGACCGACGATTCCGGTGGTCTTCGGGAGAAGATTATGAAGGACGATTCGGGGCCTCTTCGGCAGATGACCGCGAGGTGCGAATAGACCGTATCTGGCTGGCCCCTTACTATGCCAACCAGCTTTCCGGCACCACGCTGCCTACGGATGCTCCCCGGGATTTCACCATCTACATTTATTCGGATCGGGAGGGTGTACCGGCGGATGTTCTGTTCTCAGAGGAGGTTGCAGATCCGAGGGCGTATGCTGAGGTCACGAATTTCAGCTTGGATTTCTTGAGCCTGGATCTGTCGGACGAGGGCATCGGCGCATTGCCGGACACCATCCACATTGCATACGGAAATGCGGGCACCGACGATAATCTCTTGGTAACGGGGCCTGCGCCCTATGCGGAGGAGAATGTATCGCATGTATATTTCCAGGGCGTATGGCAGCCCTTGTGGGA
>JAPPNA010000072.1 GCA_028873925.1 Bacteroidota bacterium
AGGAGCTGAAGCCGGATCAGCATCACGACTGGCTCAATCAGCGGGATCCGCACTTCGCCCGGTTCATGGCACTGGGGGATAAGTCCAAAGGCGCGCGGCCGGACGAGCGGATATTTGAGAACTATACACGCGGCTTAATAACAAGTCGCGATGCCTGGTGCTACAACTTTTCCAGATCATCACTGCGCGACACGATCCAGGCCATGATCCGCTTCTACAACCATGAGCGGGACCGGCTTCAGGAGCAGATTGCAGCAGGAGCACGCAGGTTATCGGCAACGGAGATTACCCATCTCATAGACAATGATTCAAGGAAAATCAATTGGTCGGTTAACCTGAAGCAAGATTTAAGTCGGAACAGAACATTCGGCATTGAGGAGGGAAGAATTATGGAAACCCAATACAGACCATTCACTCGGATGTACCTCTACTTTAGTCGTCGGCTTAACGAGAGGGTATCCCAACTGCCCAAGCTCTTCCCGCACGCGCAAGCGGAGAATCGAGTGATTTGTGTGACTGCAATCGGTGCAACAAGGCCATTCTCCACCTTCATGGTGAACGCCATTCCCGATTTTCAGTTGATGTTCAACAGCCAGTGTTTCCCGCTGTGGCTGTACCGAGAGGCGGAGGCGAAGGACGGAGGCCTCTTCGGCAATACGGCGGAGACCGATGGCCATGGCTACGTCCGCTATAGCGCGATCAGTGACGCGGCCATCAGTAAATTTGCAGCCGCCACTGGAACGCCGGTAACGGCGGATGATCTGTTCTACTACATCTACGGCGTACTGCATGTGCCGGCTTACGGCACCAAATTCGCCGCCAATCTCAAGAAAGAGCTGCCCCGGATCCCATTGCCGGATGGTGCCGAGCAATTCTGTGCGCTGACAGAGGCGGGACGGGAGCTGGCTGACCTGCACATCAACTACGAATTTGCTGAGCAGTGGCCCATCCAATTTGAAAAAGGAGGCTGGGAGCCGGCCGAATCTGGCAGCGCGAACAATCCGTACCGCGTCGGTAAACCCATGCGGCACCCTCGCAAAGGAAAGGCCAAAGATTTAACGCGCATTCTCTACAACGAACACATCACTGTATGCGGCATCCTCGAGGAGGCCTACGAGTACATGGTTAACGGTAAGCCAGCCATTGCGTGGGTCATGGAGCGCCAATGCGTCAGGACAGATAAGAAAAGCGGGATCGTCAACGATGCTAACATATTTGCGCTGGAAACCATGGGGGATGCCGCTTATCCGCTCAAACTCCTGGCCCGCATCATAAGCGTCAGCATGAAGACATTGGCCATCGTGCGGGCCCTGCCTGAGCTCTCTTGGGCCAAGGCGGCAGAGTAAACCTGCAGTGGCATCCCCGACAAAGCCACGAGCAGCCCGGCCTGCATCGGGCTCCAAAGTAACCTTCACCGTAAGCGAACCGCGCGCTATTGCTTAGCGGCTCTTCTCCCGTTCCAGAGGGAAGTGCGACTATCGGCGGCATTCGGGATATAGATCCAAGCCACCCATATGAAGGACACCGCCTGATTGTAGATGGCATCCGCCAGCACGCGCCCCATTGCCCGCCAGATAATGACTGTCCAGCCGGATTCCAGACACTCTACCATCAGCAAGACCCAAGGATGTGCAATGAGTTAATGAGCTTCCGCAATTCAGTCCGTTTTCAGGTCAAAAGCAGGTTTGCAGATTCAGGAACCAGTGAATCCAACCTTCTGCGGAAGTCTCTCGTCCGTTCGGGATGCGGGAGAGACAGTACACCTCCGTAATGCTGTGCTATGAGTGCCGCACCTGCATCGTTTGCGAGCTGAACAGCCCAGTCCAAGTGGGTCTGCGCGAGCTCTCTGGCGGTATTCAGTAGCCATCCACTCATTGATGGAATAGAAATATGATAAATCCCTCCGTCGGAAGCGAGCACGCCCTTTTCAATCAACCTGGTGACGACCTGCGGAGGCGTAAGCCCATCCAATCTGGACCGTGCGCCCAGAGCCGCGGCCAATTGGTCTCGGGTCCATCGGGCATCCGTACCGCAGCATGCAACCACGAGCCCGAGCAGCTGCTGATCAGGCCGATGTATTCCATCAAGCCTGGCCTGATAGAATCTCTTCTTAGCCTCGCGGCCGGCTGATATTGCCTTCAAAAGGTCCTCGGCCAGGAGGTGTCCGTCCCTGTCATACACAATCCGGGCGGCTTCCTGTGCAAATACGGTGATATGCTGGGGCCATCCCTCGGTCTCCTGCACTATCGCGTCAATCCACGGCGTAATCGTACCGATTGCCCGTCCGTAATCCCTGAGCCAGTCCCTTATGACCTCCCGCTCACTATTCGGGCTGAGCCGACCAAGATTGACATCACACTTGTAGCTGAGTCTGGATATCTTCAGTTGGGCAAATATCTCCCGCGTTTGCACCAAGCCCCCAGCCAGCAGCACTACACTCCGGCCTACTCGTCCGTTGTGGATAGCATCAAGGGATATTTCCACAGATTGACGGTTGAGACCTTGCGCTTGGGTGGCGAGCATCTGAGCCTCATCCAACACCATGAGCAGCCTTTCGTCCTTGCCAACGGCAGTCTGAAGGACCTTTATTGCCGAATGGATACCCACTACAGACTTCCTCTCGCCGCCCGTCGCGACCTTGAGGGAGATTCCCCAGTGCCTACTTTTTTCCTGAACGTAATCGATGCCCAATGCTTCTGCCATTTGGGCTGGACCATCAAATGCCGTGGGTAAGATCTCAGCAACTCGCCATTTGGCCCCTACCGCAATTTTGGCCAATTCATACAGCAAAGCAGTCTTCCCAGCCCCAGGCGGGCCGTGAATCAGAACAATCGTGCCTGCCCGCGCATCGTTTTCAGCGTCACGCAGCACGCCTGCAAACACTTCCCGAATCCGCGTTCTTCCGTGGAAATACCTCGCAGGTCCTCGATCACTAGGCTCAAGGGGTCTGTGGCGCGCGTCAAGACTACCCTTACCCATATCAACCTCAAAATAGTCAGGCAGGACCCTGTTGCACCCGTCTAGTGTAGCTTTAACCCGTTTTTCCGTTACGGGTTCGGTGATCTGCCCAGCGTATACTCCACAAGCGCAGCATTCTATGCTGTGAGGGCATGTGTGTCCATGCACTCAACGCCATGCTCCACCGCCGGTTTGAAGCTCTTGGCATGCCCATTCCACCGCCTCCGTAGCAAATATGCCTCCCAATAAGTCCGACCGACAGCCTGTGATCGATTGGGGTGCCAGCTTTGGAAACAAAGCTGGCGCAACGCATTGACCCTTTAGGTTGCAAGTTCACATTCAGATTATTGGTGAAGGGCTAAGGCCAGCTACGTACTGCAATCGCGGACAATAATGATCCCGTTGTCGGCAAGCAGGCGGTGTCCAAGATTCGCTGTGCTAGGGAATGTTCCGCCACAGCCCGGCCACGGACCGCTTCAGATCAGAATTTCTTCCCCGCAGCCTCCGCTACAGCACATGTTGGCTGAGTTCTGCAAGGCTATGGATCGACGCGCCACCCCAACAGGGTCTCAACGTCGCTCTGGGTCAGGATGTGGTCCAGCAGCTGCACCAGCGTGATGGAGGCCTCGGTGGCCAGCGTTCCGTTCGCGAGATAAATCATGCCGCGCGCACGGCCAAAACGGCCCTTCAAAGACTCCCGGCGACCTACAATGTGCAGCGGCATGTCCGTCGGTACCGGCTTGCGGTACTTGACATCCAGGCGCACGGACATCATGAACTGATGGAAATCCTCTATCAGGGAAATCCGTCCCACAATTTCATCCAGAATGGCCGCCAGGACCCCTCCGTGCACGATGCCGGGATACCCTTGGTATTCCGATGCAATGGTGTAGTCCGAGACTACTTCGTCGTCGCCATTGTCATAGAAGGTCATCCGCAGCCCCCGCGGATTGTTGCGACCGCAGACAAAGCAATCATTAGAACTGGGCTGCTTGTTCACCGTCAGACCGCCTTGACCTCGCCAATAAGAGCGGTGACTGAGTCCTTAGCATCTCCAAACAGCATCCGCGTGTTGGAGGCAAAAAAGAGGGCGTTTTGTACGCCGGAATAACCCGGACGCATACTGCGCTTCAGCACAACCACCGCACGCGATGCATCCACATTGAGCACCGGCATGCCGTAAATCGGACTAGACCGATCTGTTCTGGCCGCCGGATTGACCACATCGTTCGCCCCGACAATCAGGGCAACATCAGTGGTCTCAAATTCGTGATTGATTTCATCCATTTCAAACAGCTGATCATACGGGACATTCGCCTCCGCCAGCAATACATTCATGTGCCCGGGCATTCGTCCGGCCACTGGATGTACCGCGTACTTGACCTCCACCCCTCGCTCCTGCAGCAATTCCGCCAGCTCCCGTACCTGATGCTGGGCCTGTGCCACGGCCAGTCCGTAACCCGGCACGATAATTACTTTTTGGGCGTAGCTCAGCAAGATAGCCGTATCATCCGCCGTGGTAGAGGTGATCGGTCGCCCCTCCAGCTTGGGCGCGGCCTCCACATCCGAAGACTCACTACCGAATCCGCCCATCAGCACATTCAGCAGGGACCGGTTCATGGCCACACACATGATGTTGGTCAAAATCAGCCCGGAGGCCCCCACCAAGGCTCCACTGACAATCAGAGCCGTGTTGCTTAGCACAAATCCCGTGGCGGCCGCCGCCAGACCGGACATCGAGTTAAGCAGGGCCACCACTACCGGCATATCCGCCCCGCCAATCGGGAGCACAAACTGAAGTCCGAGCAGCAGCGCAATAGCTCCCAGCACCATAACCGCAGTAGACAGCTGCGTCACGTCCGCACTTAGGTGCGCCCAAACCATGGCCGCAATGCACCCCAGCGCCACCGCCAGGGTGATCCAGCGCATCCCGGAGAACGACACAGGATTGCCCGAAATCCTGCCACTCAACTTACCGAACGCTACAAAGCTGCCCGCAAACGTTACGGTTCCGATAAGAATGCTGAGCAGAATCGTCAGCAGCGTGGAAAACTCCGGTGATTCCGACTGATCCGCGAACCGCGCAATTTCGGCTCCGGCTACCAGCGCTGAGGCCAGTCCGCCGAATCCGTTGAAAGCCGCCACCAGTTCAGGCATGGCCGTCATCCGGACCCGCCTAGCCAGAACCAAACCGATCAGTCCACCCGCCGCGAGTCCGCCAATCATTTCCACAGGCGAAAGAATCTCCTGCAAAAACAGTGTGGCTGCTACCGCCAGCAGCATACCCAGCGCGGCCAGCTGATTGCCCCTCCGGGCTGTCGCCGGTGACTGCAATCGCTTAAGCCCAATGATGAACAGGGCAGCTGACAGCAGATAGACCAGCTCTATGGCATCCATTTTCATGATGGCTGCCGCTCTGCGGAGGGCTTCTTCTTGAACATCTGGAGCATTCGGTCAGTCACCAGAAAGCCCCCCACCACATTGATCGTCGCTGCGACCAGGGCCAGCACCCCCAACCACTTCACCCAAACACCTTCAAACATTCCAGATGCCACCAGCGCCCCCACAATCGTGATCCCGCTGATAGCGTTGGAGCCGGACATCAGCGGTGTATGCAGCGTCTGCGGCACCTTACTGATCACTTCGCGCCCCGTAAAGGCGGCCAACACGAAATATGTCAAATACTGCAGCATGATCTAAAGAGTCCTTAAAAGGGCACGCACGCGCGGATGCACCACCTCGCCGTTATGGGTCACGCAGGATCCGCTAAAAATCTCATCGTCAAAATCCGCCACAAACGTACCTTCGCGAACAAACTCGCCCAGCATGGCGGCCACGGTACGGGCATACAGGAAGCTGGCGTGCTCCGCCATGGCGGCCGGCAGATTGGTGGGACCGCAGATACGCACATGATGGTGCTCCACAATCTGATCCGGCTCGGTAAGGCTGCAGTTGCCACCCGTTGAAGCGGCCAGATCCACGATTACCGCGCCGGGCTTCATGGCCTCTACGGCCTCTTGGGTGACCAGCAGCGGTGCCGCTCGTCCGGGAATCTGTGCCGTGGTAATGACCACATCAGAATCTGCCAATTGGGGAACCAGCAGCCGCGTCTGCTGCTCTGCTTTGGCCGCCATCAGGGCCTTAGCATAGCCCCCCTGATCCTGCATATCATCCAGTTCAAGATCCAATTCCACAAACTGCGCGCCCAGACTCTTGACCTCTTCACGCGCCGCCTCTCTGATATCGTAGCCCCAGACCCGCGCTCCCAGGCGGCGTGCGGTGGCAATAGCCTGCAGACCCGCCACACCCGCTCCCAGCACGGTTACCGTGGCAGGTCGCACCGTGCCGGCCGCGGTGGTTAACAACGGGAAAAACCGCGGCAGCATATTGGCACCCATCAGGACCGCCTTGTAGCCAGCCAGTGATGCCATTGCACTGAGCGCGTCCATCTTCTGTGCACGGGAAATCCGGGGCACCAGCTCCATGGCCAGCCCGGTGACTCCGCGTGCGGCCAACTGCGCCATAGACCGGGGCTCGTCCAGGGGCCGCATAAAGCCAATCAGCACCGAAGAACTGCGCAGCTGATCAAGATGCCGCTCCGATACCGGACTTACCGTCACGACCGCGTCAGCCCCCCAGACCTCACCCCGCGTCACAATCCGGGCTCCGCTGCTGAGATAGGCCTCATCATCAAAGCCTGCTTCATGGCCGGCACCGGACTCAACCAGAACATCCAGGCCGTTTTTCTTCAACCCCGAAAGCGTCTGAGGCACCAGCGCTACGCGGCGCTCACCAGCAGCTGTTTCCTTAATCACACCAGCAGTCATCCTTTAGAGTGTTGGCTGCCAAAATATAGGGGCTTAACGGAATCCCATTCATGATGGTTGCATTACTTTCCACAGGATACACCCGGACACATCGGCAACCGGCTCACCCCGCCTCCAAACCCTGGAGCCTTCGTCCACCAATTCCAAGCCCGACACATCCTGCTCGTGTCGGTATCCAACAATTCCAAACACACCACCCGTCCCAGAATCCTCGATGTGGCCTCTCGATGGTAATTGATGCTTGACCGGAATCCACCCCACATGCACCCCACCTATCTCACTGCCCTCATCTTCCAACGGGATCGGCTCCTACCCACCTCCTGATGGCTGGAGCAAGTTACCTTGGATTTCCTGGGTCGACCGATGTCGCTTGGTCGTCTCTGCTTGATTGAGCGGCCTGAAAAATGGGGCTGCACAGGGGGGGTGAGTTGTGTCCTAACTTCGGCATCGGATCCCTAAACATTGGCATCCGCTGCGTGCCCACTGCGGCACTCAAACTCCCGCATGAAATCCACCAATGCTTCAACCGCCTCCAGCGGACAGGCATTATAAATCGACGCACGCATACCGCCCACCGACCGGTGACCCTTTAGGCCCAGCAAACCCTCCTCATTGGCCTCCACACAAAAGCGTGGCTCCAGCGCGGGGTCGGTCAGCCGAAAGGTCACATTCATCTGTGACCGATCGTCGTAGTGCGCGACCCCGCGGTACAATTCACTCGCGTCAATCGCATCGTAAAGCAGGCCAGCCTTCTGCGTGTTGATCCCTTGAATGCCGGCTATACCTCCCTGCGCCTCCAGCCAGCCCAGCACCTTTTCCACCATGTATACCGCATAAACAGGCGGCGTATTGAAGCACTTGGCCGCGTGCGTACCATAATCCAGCATAGTCGGCAGTCCAGAGTTGCGGTTGTTCAGAAAGTCGTCGCGGATCAAGACCACGGTTACTCCTGCCGGTCCAATGTTCTTCTGCGCGCCGGCATAGATGAGTCCGTACCGATCCAAATCAATCGGATGGCTCAGAAAGTCGCTGGACGCGTCACAAACCAGCGGGCAATCCGCCTCTGGGGTCCGGTGAAACTGCGTGCCGAAGATCGTGTTGTTGGAGCAATAGTGCAGATAACGGCTGTCCTCACGCTGTTGCCACTTTGACTGAGCCGGGATACGCGCATAATTGTCTTCCTCGCCGGAGGCGGCCAGGTTGGGCCGACCCAGTTTGGCAGCTTCCACAAAGGCCTTGCGGGCCCAGGTGCCGGTGACCACATAGTCTGCAGTACCGCCGGGCGGCAGAAAATTTAGCGGCACCTGATGGAACTGCATGGACGCTCCGCCACCCAGAAAAAGGATGTGCCACTTGTCCCCCAGTCCCAATAATCGGCGTAATCTATCGCGGGCGGAGGCCTCAATTGCCGTGTAGGCCGGTGAACGATGTGAGATCTCCATAACGGATGCGCCGGTACCCCGATACACCGGCAGCTCCCGCTTCGCAGCCAGAATAACCTCTTGGGGGAGCGACGCGGGGCCAGCAGAAAAATTGTGCAGCCGTTCGCTTGACATGTCAGTTTTGAGAATTACAGGTCTATCAGGTGCGCCGCCAGAACATGCTCCAGTCTGTTAATCTGCCCAAGCAGTAGTGGATCGGTGGATCCGGTCAGGCGAATCAGCGCCACCGCAGCGACTTCACCGGCAAAGACCCTGTTTTCCATTTCCTGCACATTCAGGTTATGCTCGCGCACGACCTGAAGCACAGATGCCAGAACTCCTACCCGATCCAGATGGCGGACCGTCAGCAGATGGGTGGCTGAAGACCGGGCGGCCAGATTGATACAATTCGGTGCAGTACCCGTCTGCGCGTACTCGTTGATGATCCGAACCGCCTCGGCGGCGGTTGACTCCTGCGCCTGTCGGGTGGAAGCGCCAATGTGGTGCGTCAGGTATACCTCGTTATGTGTGGAAAGCGGCAAATCCAGCGGGCCCTCTTTGTAGGCGGGCTCCTGGTCAAAGACATCCAGTCCCGCCCGAATGCCATGTTCCCGGATGGCTTGCCGGAGCGCGCTCTCATCTACGGTGCTGCCGCGCGAGGTATTGATGAAAAATGCGCCGGGTTTCATCGCCTCAAAGAAGGCCGCATCGGCCAGGTGTTGGGTCGCGGCTGTCGCGGCAACATGGAGTGTAACAATATCCGCAGCTGCAGCCAGCTTCTGCAGTGAAGACATCCGCCGCACACCCAGTGACTCAGCCCGCCGATCCGTCAGCGAGCGGCTCCAGGCAATGACGCGCATCCCCATCGCCTGTGCCATAACGGTCACTTCCCGGCCAATCCGTCCCATCCCGACAATGCCCAGTGTCCTGCCTCTCAGCCCATCCGCCTCCGCAAAGCGCCGCTTTTCCCACCGCCCCTGCCGTGCTGCCTGCACATTGTCCGGGATGCGTCGGTCCAGGGCCACCATCAGCCCGATGGTCAGCTCAGCCACGGCACTGGCATTCCTGCCCGGACAGTTGGCTACAAGGATCCCCAGGCGGCTGGCCTCCTTCACATCTATATTATCGGTACCCGCGCCCGCGCGGACCATCAGTTCAAGCGATGGTGCAGATGCCATCATAGCCGCGGTTACCCGCGTGGATCGTACGACCAGAACCTGAACATCCAGCTGCTGCATCGCGGCCTGTAGCGCACTGCCGCGTACATTGCGGCAGATCACCACATGGTCGGCCTGTCTGAGAGATTCAAGGCTACCCTCGGGCAGGGTGCCTACAATCAGTACCCTCATTTGAATCAGTCAAAAAGATGCACCAACAGCCCGCTTCGGAGCTTGGGCTCAAACCAGGTGGATTTAGGCGGCATCAGCAAACCTGCATCGGATACCGCCAGAAGTTCATCAATGCCGGTTGGATACATCGAGAAGGCCACGGTACCGGTCTGCCGGTTCACCCGCTGCGCGAGCTCGTCCGTACCCCGGATGCCGCCGACAAAGATGAGTCTCGGATCCGTTCGCTGATCAACAATGCCCAGTATGGGCTCAAAAAGAAATTCGCCCAGCCGGGCCACATCCAGCGTATCGGCGACAGTCCGGCGGCCGGTTGGCGGCAGCGTTACGGTGTGCCACGCACCTTCCGCGTAGAGGCAGACATCACCGCGCCGCTGGGGCACATCCTGACCTGAGGCCCGCCTTACCACACAGCGCTCGGAAACACGATCAACAAACGCATCGCCGACCTCCACGATTCGGTTGTACGCCAAAATGGCCACCTCGGATACGGGGAAGCACACAGCCGGGAAGCAGCGGCTTGCAACAATACAGGTCGACTGCCACACCTTGCTGGCCGCCTCACACCGATGGTGACCATCTGCCACATACAGGACAGGGACATGACCGAATGCCTCCGCCAGCGCTGCACTTGCCTGCACCTTCCAAACGGTATGCTGAACGCCATCCGGTGCCGTGAAGTCATAGAGCGGGTCCTGCCGCTGGGTTGCCTCCAGGATGCGGGCGACTTCGCGGTTGTCGGGAAAGGTCAGATATACCGGCTCCGCATGGGCCCGCTGCTCAACAATATGCCGCACGCGGTCCTTTACTTTGGGCGGGCGCGTATTTTCGTGCTTGAGGATACCGCCCCGGTCGTATTCATCCACCGACACCAGCCCGTATACCCCCGTCTGCGAATGCTCCCCCATGCGCAGTCGGTAGGCATACAGTGCGGGGGTAGCATCGTGGAGGCTGCCAGCATCCTGTACCCACCGCTTCAGATTCGCCGCTCCCTGGGCGTAAACGCGATCATCGTGCTCGTCAATACCGACGGGCAGATCGATTTCCGGCCGAATAACATGCAGAAAACTCAATGGATTCCCATCGGCCAGCGCACGGGCCTCCGGCACATCGATGACATCATAGGGCACCGAAGCTACCGCCTTGCACAGATCGGCGCGCGGGCGCAATGCGCGAAACGGACGAATTACGGCCATATTGGATTTGGGCTTGCCGAAACCAATGAAATGCCCATCGGCGCAAAATGTCTTCCTAACTCTACGCCCCGATTTGGCAATATTCTATGAAATTCGCCCCAAAATGGCATTTTTCGTACCCGGATTCCGGGAACCCCACCAAATCGGCCGGGGTTAAAGCCTCCACTACATCGCGGGGTGGAGCAGCAGGTAGCTCATCGGGCTCAGGTTGCGTGTCCGGCGCTGTCAGATGATGCGCCTTAGTCTGGCAGACTGAAGCCGGTGCATGCAGAGGGCTGCGTGTCGGGTAACTGACGCGTGATCACCTGTCAAATTCGGGGAAGCCGCTGGCGTGGTAATCCCGAGCCAAGATCCGCGTGAGCGGATAAGGTGTAGAGACTTAATGGCAGGCCCCTAACGGTTAGGACGAGGGTGAAGAGAAAGTCCAGACCACAAACGGCCATGGCGGAAGCCAGACCGGCAGCGAAAGCTGTAGCTGGTACGCATAACCCGAAGGTCGCCGGTTCGAATCCGGCCCCCGCTACAGTATGGAAGGCCGCAGGTTCTCACGAGCCTGCGGCCTTTGCCTTTTCTGCGGCTTGGACCGGCAGCAGACGCCCGATCATTTGCGGACCAGCCCTCCTAAAGCTCCAGCCACCTCAACAAGTCGGGTTCCAAGTTAGGCGGCCGTTGACACCGGGCTGCCGATGGTTCAGAATAGCGCGCAAACCCTGAAGATCCAGCCATGGATGTACGAAAGCCGCATTACACCGCACTGTGCATCACCTTACTCAGCATTGGCGACCGCGTGAGGGTACCAGTCAAGGTCCCCCGGCTGGTTCACTTCACCAAGCCGCCATTTGAGCATCCGGCGGCTATCCCCCTCCGGTACAGGTGAGAACTCATAGCGATTCGCTCGGCACCAGGTCTGACGATGACATCCGTTGGCGCGGAGGGCATAAGACGGGCTATCTTACTCAGTCAACCCCGCACCATCAGGCTGTCGCAGGCTTGGGTTCCGGCTTCGGCGGCTTTACCGGCGGCATCGGGACCTTCACGTCTACGGGCGGAAGGGATCCGCGCCGCTGCTGTGATTTCGGTTTCCTTGAGATCCTTAGCTTCAGCATAGTTTCTGTCTGCCCATAATGGACTCTAGAGTACTGCGCCGTTTCTTCTGCAGCCCTATTGAGCTGCCTGCCGCAGCGTGTGTGCGGTAAAGACGGGACGCTCCTGTTGTCTGTTGTCAACTGATTGATCCGCCGCATTCCACCCAGCCCTGTGCCACTTCAAACCATGGCCGCTCCGCACCTAGAGGTAAGTCGCGGCACCCGAACTTTAGACCCGCGGCATCCCATGCGCGCCGTTGGCACGGCAAGTACGGTGTGATGTTATCTTTGTGACACAGCTGCGCATGCGCGCCCTGCCCCTGCAAGCGGTCGCTGCGCCATCCCGGGATTCGTCTCTTCGTATCCGGCCATCCCGGAAGCAGCGGACCACTGCAGGCTACCTGCTGCCACCTGACCAATCGTTTTTGAACGCCCTTCGGGGCCCTTCGGCGCGCCCCTACCCCGTCGGTGCCTCAGCTGCACCTGCCCACCAGGATTTATGCAGAGCCCTCTTTATTTCCGTCGCGCCGGATCGTGACTGATTCCGTGTTGCCCCATCGCGTTTGACAGGTGCATACCCACGCTGAACCACGCCCTGAATACCCGTTCCCCTGGGTCTGGATTTTCCGGTAGACACTGGCTCAGCGGCGATGAGTTTATCGCCAGGAATTCGCCAAGGAAGCGCCTCTTCCGGTTCCACCGCCTCATAAGCCGCTCGTGAAGAGCCCTGCGGGCTTCCATTCTCTCAATGATTGCGTCCAGCGTCCGCAACAAGGCCTCATCGTTGGATTCCTCCTGAACGCCTTCGTCAGCCTCTGGCGAGCCATCCAGAGGCGGAATGTCAGATTTCAGGGAATTCCTCATGTTAAGGCAGAATTAGCTCGAATGGCCGTGATTAGGTCATATACTGCCGAATTCCCCAATAGTTGCGCCCGCCGCTGATGGCCTGCGTGCAACTATCCGGCGAACACGCCCCATCCGCGGCCAGGATCAGACCCATACACCCGGATTGCGGCAAATGGAGTGGCCGGAACCTGCACATGGATTCAATTGATTTGCCGGTACTCGGAATATATGGAAGACCTGATTCGTCCAATACCACGGAACCACTGTACAAATTCCTATGCATCGGATCCTTGCACTTTGCGCCTTCACCATGCTGGCAACGCTGCCCGCCTCCGCCCAGCAGTCCGTCAGCATCTTGGCTGGCCAGGTGGTCACCGGTGATCCCGCCGCTCCCATGCCGGGGCTGAACGTACGGCTGCGGGATGTCGCTGATTCGACCGCCATTATCGGCGGCACCGTCACCGATAGCAATGGCAATTTCGCGCTGCGCGTATCGGAGCAGGGCACCTACGAGCTCGTGTTCTCCTTTGTCGGCTTTGCGCCCGTCACGCAGACCGTTGACGTAAACGCCCCCTACCGGCAGCTTGGTACCATAATCATGCAGCCGCAGGCCGTGCAGATTGGGGAAGTCGTCGTGGAAGGGGCGCAGGAGCGCATGCGGATTGTCGGAGATACCACCATCTTTAACGCCGATGCCTACAAGGTCAATCCGGATGCGTCCGCAGAAGACCTTATCGCCAAAATGCCCGGCATTGTCGTTACCAATGGACAGGTGGAGGCGCAGGGTGAGCAGGTGCAGCGCGTTACGGTGGATGGCCGCGAATTCTTCGGCGACGATCCTACGGCGGCCCTTCGGAATCTGCCCGCTGATATCATTCAGTCGGTGGAGGTTTTTGACCGCGAGAGCGATCAGGCCCAGTTCACCGGCTTTGATGATGGCAACCAGCAGAAAGCCATCAACGTGGTTACCCGGTCGGGCATGAGCAACGGCCAGTTCGGCAAGGTGTACGGCGGATACGGGGATGAAACCCGCTATATCACCGGAGGCAATACGAACATTTTCGATGATGCCCGGCGGATTTCAATTATCGGGCTGTCAAACAACATCAATCAACAGAATTTCGCCATGCAGGATCTGATGGGACTCATGGGGGGCGGCACGCGGGGTGGCAGCATGAGAGGCGGAAGCGGTATGCGTGGCGGCGGCAGCAATCGCGGTGGAGGCAGATCCCGTGGTGGCGGCTTCAGTCCGCGCAGCTTCATGGTGGGGCAGCAGGGCGGACTCAACAGCACTACATCGGTCGGCATGAACTATAGCGATGAGATTGGCGCAAAGGTGGAAATGAGCGCCAGCTACTTCTTCAACCGCGTAGGCAACGAGAACAGTTCACTGCTGAACCGGGAGCTGTTTCTGGCTGGCGATCAGGCCCAGCTTTACAACGAGTCGTCCCAGTCCTCCAGCAAGAATTTCAATCACCGGCTCAACGGCCGCGTGGAGTATCAGATCAACGAGAACAACTCCCTGATCATCCGGCCCAGCTTCAGCTTCCAGGACAACCGCAGTGCCAGTTATCAGAACGGCCAGAACAATCTCAATACCGGCCTGCTGCTGAATACGGCGCTGAATGACTATGCGTCTGACAATCTCGGCTACACATCCTCCTCCAGTATCCTGTATCGCCACCGGTTCGGCACGCCGGGGCGGACGATTTCGGCCGACCTCCGCGTCGGACTAAACAGCCGCTGGGGAGATACTGACCAGTTGTCAGAAACTGTTTTCATGGATGAGTCCACCTCCCGCGGCGGCCAGCCTTCCCGGGACGAGCTCTATGATCAGAATATTAACAACAAGTCGGCCGGCCAGTCCTATTCCCTGCGCATTGCCTATACCGAGCCGGTAGGGGAAGATGGCCAGCTTCAGCTGACCTATCGGCCTTCACTGGGACGCAACGTTTCCGACCGCTCCTCCTATATGCGGGACCTGGTAACGGGTGCCTACACGATTCTGGATCCGACTTTTTCAAGCCTCTTTGACAACGATGTCTATACGCATCGAGGTGGCGTGTCGTACCAGATCAATGCGACGGAAGTCCTGGAAATCCAACTGGGCCTCGAGGCGCAGACCGAGCGGCTGCTGGGGGATCAGACCTACCCCGCCGCGTTCACGCTGGATCGCTCATTCCTGAGCCTGCTGCCGGAAGCCGAGGTTGAATTCGAGTTCGGGGAAGCACTGGATCTGGAGATTGACTACCGTACGCGCACCAACACGCCATCGGTCAGTCAGCTGCAGGATGTGATTGACAACACCAATCCGCTGTTTTTGTCCACAGGCAACCCGGATCTTGAGCCCAGCTATGCCCATTCCATCAGACTGCGCGCACGCCGGGGTAATTGGCGGGCAGGGCGCATGGTGTTCGCCTTCGTGGACCTTACGCGGGAGACGAATTCAATCGGCACCGCGTCTTTGTTGGCCACCGAGAATACCCGGATTGATGATCGCATTCTGCTGCAGCAGGGCGCACAGTTCTCGTATCCGATCAACCTGAAGGATCCCAGCCTGAGTGTACGTTCCTTCATGGGGATCGGTACACCCTTCCCGCTGCTGAAGAGCAATCTGAATTTCCGGGGCGGCCTGACCTGGACGCGCTCCCCCGGCCTGATTAACGGGACCGACAATATGTCGCGGCAGTACTCCTACAACGGAGGGCTCACGCTGGGCAGCAATATCAGCGAGCGTTTGGACTTTACGCTCACCTACAATTCCAGCTATACGGTGGCCAGCAACTCGTTCTACACGGCACTTGACGAGCACTATTACCGCCACGACTTCGGATTCCAGTTCACCTGGCTGCCGCTTGGCGGGCTGATCATTGAAAACAATGTTACCTACAACGACTATATCGGCCTCGATGAGACCCTCTATCCGAAGACCTTTATCGTCAATGCGGGTATCGGGTACAAATTCCTCCGCCAGGATGTCGCGGAAATCAAGCTCGTAGTGGGCGACATCTTCAATCAGGAAACCGGCATCCGGCGTAGTATTACGGAAACCTATATCGAGGACAGCGAGCAGCAGGTGCTGGGACGTTATCTGCTGCTTAACCTGAGCTACCGCTTCCGCAATTTCGGGCTGTAAATCGGCGCGATTGGCGCGTCTGTCGTATTCTGGGGGCCTACTGCCCCTGCGTCTATGGCCACGATGGTGTCCAGATCACTGGCGGCCCGGCTGGATGCGATCAATGAGTTCGATCGTGCTCCGGTGTCTTCTGACCGGCTGCAGGGGTCAGGGAATTTCATCGGCATTTATGCCGGAGAGCATGTGGCGGGGACCGAGTTTGTGATCGGTCCGCTGTTTGTCGCGCATGGCGTGACCGCCGGAGACCTCCTGGGTGGGCTCTTGGTCGGCAACCTGCTGGCTGTGCTTTCGTGGGCATTTGTGTGCGCACCGATTGCTGTCCGCACGCGCCTGAACCTGTACTGGAAGCTGCGCAGGATTGCTGGACCGTACCTGCTGGTGGTCTACAATCTGGTCAACGCACTGATGTTCTGCTTCCTGGCGGGTGCCATGATCAGCGTGGCGGCGACAGCTGTAGGCATTCCGTTCAACATCAGCATGCCGGGTCTGTCGGACTTGTACCCTACCAGTGCCGGCTGGGTGGTTACGGTTCTTGTGATCGGCTGTGCGGTGACGTTGCTCGCCATTCTGGGGTTTGAAAAAATCGCGAGATTCTCAAAGGTGGCCGCGCCCTGGCTGTTGCTGGTGTTTGTGGCCTGCGCCCTGACTGTGCTGCCCCAACTCGGCGTGACCTCCGTGAGTGACTTAAGAGAGGTGGCTGACACCAAAATCTGGACCGGAGCTCCTATGGAGGGCCGGATCAGATTCACGTTCTGGCATGTGACGTTTTTCGCGTGGTTTGCCAATATGGCCATGCATATCGGTATGGCCGACATGACGCTTCTTCGGTATGCCCGCCGCTGGCAGTACGGATTCGCCAGTGCGTTCGGGATGTATCTGGGACACTTCATTGCGTGGATCGCGTCCGGCATTCTGGTTGCGCTCGCACTGCAGGAGGGATCCGAAGTGGCCCCGGGACCTATTGCCTATATGGGTGCAGGGGCAGCCGGACTGTTGGCCGTGGTACTGGCCGGATGGACGACGGCCAATCCGACCATTTACAGGGCCGGACTGGCCATCCAGACCATTACCCCCAACTGGAGCAGGTGGAAGGTTACGCTCGCGGTGGGCCTGGTGACCTCCGTTGCGGCGCTGTTCCCGGCGCTGATGATGCGACTGCTGGACTTTGTGGCCCTGTACGGACTGCTGCTGATGCCGATGGGGGCTGTGATTTTTGCGGATTTCTGGCTTTGCCCCAGACTTGGGCTGCATCAGGATTTTGCTGAACGCACCGGAAGGCTGTTCAGCTGGCCGGCCGGGCTGACCTGGCTGCTGACGCTTGGCCTCTGCCTGGGCCTGAACCGTTGGATGGATGTGGAGATTTTCTTCCTTGGACTGCCGGGCTGGTTCATCGCCACCCTGCTCTACCTGGGTTTCGCAGTTTTACAACAGCGCCGGGCTGCCGCCGGATGACCATGCGACGCGCAATTCTTCAGGGCCTTTCCTTTTCGGGCCTCCTCATGACTGTGGTGCCTTCCGCACTCGTTTTTGCGGGGGTGCTTGACTGGGGCACCCATGTGACCTTCATGCTGATGGGGGCCGCCCTGTATTTTGCTACGGCCCCTGCCTGGATCAATAAAGAGGCTACTGGTCGCGCATGATTGATCCAGAGGTAATCCGTAAATCCAACCAGGCCCGGCTGGAGGAACACCAGTCTGACCTGTCCGGCCTCAAACGGCAGCTGCGCCGCGCCGGACACAATGTAGACGCTGTGCTTGATGAGCTGGCCGCGTTTGATGTTGCCCTACCCTCCTGGGCGCTGGGCACCGGCGGCACACGATTCGGTCGTTTCCCCGGGCCGGGCGAGCCGGCGAATATTGGCGAAAAGCTGGAGGATGCTGCAGTTGTCCACCAACTCACCGGCAGCACGCCGAGGATATCGCTGCATATTCCATGGGATGAACCTGACGATCCCGCCCAACTTCGCCATCAGGCCGCTGAGTTTGGCCTTTCCTTTGATGCGGTGAATTCCAATACGTTTCAGGATCAGCCCGGTCAGCAGCACAGCTATAAGTTCGGCTCACTGTGCCATTCCGACGCTCAGGTGCGAAGGCAGGCGATCCGGCACCACGAACATGTCATCCGCGTCGGACAGGAATTGGGCTCAACGGCGATCACGGTCTGGCTTGCAGATGGCAGCAACTTTCCGGGGCAGTCCAGCCTGCGCAAAAGTTTTGACCGAACGCTGGCATCACTACATGACGTATACGCGCAGCTACCGGCAGATTGGCAGCTGCTGATTGAGCACAAGCCGTTTGAGCCGGCGTTTTATGCTACGGTTGTGCAGGACTGGGGATCGTCTCTGATGCTGGCGCAGGCCTTGGGCCCGCGTGCATCCTGCCTGGTAGATTTGGGCCATCACCTGCCCAACACGAATGTGGAACAGGTCGTAGCCCGCCTTATTACGGCTGGCAGGCTTGGCGGCTTCCACTTCAACGACTCCAGTTACGGAGACGATGACCTGACGGCCGGCTCCATTCGTCCCTATCAGCTGTTTCTGATATTCAATGAGCTGGTTGATGCCCGCCGGGAATTCGGCACCCGCTTCCGCCCGGTATGCATGATCGATCAGAGCCACAATCTCAAGGACCCGATTGAAGCACTGGTGATGACGGTGGACAATCTGCAGCAGGCTTATGCTAATGCGCTGTTGGTGGACCGACCCGCCTTGGAGCACTACCAGACCGACAATGATGTGATCATGGCGGAGCATCAGCTCCAGCGGGCATTCCAGACGGATGTCCGCCCGCTCGTTCGTGAGGCAAGGCGGAGAAAGTCAGGCGCGCTCCACCCGCTGGCTACATTCCGAGAAGCGGGCTATCGCCAGTCTGCGGCCTCCACACGCCGTTCCGCCTCATACCTGCCGCCGCAGAGTTTGTAGACCTGAGGCAGCTCATATTTTGCCCTTCCCGGCTATGGATTGGGTAGACCCTGCTCACTGGGATGCTGCACCCGGGAACACTGGGGTACGATTTGCGAGGTGCTCACAGCGCATCTGCACGCAGGTGTCAGGTCAGGAGGCACCAAGGCCCATCTCGGCCAGGAACTGAGAGGGTTCGCGCGGATAGTCCCGATACTCTCGGGACCGCGTGAGGGTCAGGGTGCATTTGGTCCGAGTAATGGCAACGAACAGATTTCTCCGCTCCTCCTGCATTTGCGCACTCGTTGCTCCCTTTTTGACCGCAAAATAGCCGGGAAAAACGCCCTGAGACATTCCGATCAGGAACACATGATTGAACTCCAGCCCCTTTGAGCCATGGATCGTAAGGCATTGAATCTCCGAACCCTTAGGAGACGGAGCTTTTGACATCAGATCAAGCTGCTGCAGATAATTACTCAGCGTCGGTCTTGGTCCCAAGTCCATAAGAATGTCCTCGTGCATCTGCTTGAATGTGCCCAATTCTTCGTCAAATTCAGCCTTGGATTCCGGGTCCGTCGGCACTATCAATGGATCGTCAAGGCAGCGTTCTATGAAGCGTTTGAAATTCAAGCCGTCCAACAGGTCGGAACCGATACGATCAGCCCATGAGCCATATTTATCTCCTTGGCCTGCGGCAACAGCGTCCACCCAGGCACGCAGGAAATCACCTCCGTTCAGGCCGGCGGCACCACCAATGGCGTGCGGCTCAATGGTGCCACTGGTGAGGCGCTGCCACGCACGACAAAGACTTACCAGCACGACTCTATCGTGGCGCAGTTTGGCCAGCCTCAAGGCTTCAATTACCACCTGGAGCGCGGGGGTCTCAAAACTGCTTTTCGGGTGATGTACGTATACCTCGTGTCCGTTGGACCGGAGCTCGCCAGCCGCCTCCCGTATCAGGCGGTTCGTCCGCCCCAGCACTGCACAATCTCCCGGCGGCAGGTCCCAATCGCGGATTTCGCTACCCACGAAAGCAGCTTCATCCCGGATTGAGTCGCAGGCCTTGAAGCGTACCGGTGTCGCACTGTTGGGAGGCATTTCCTTGAGGGATACCAAGGCCTGTTTGGAAGAGCGTCCTGGATTGTGGGCAATAAGACTGTTGGCGTGGCAGACGATGGCTGGCGGGCAGCGATAACTCTCCGGCAGCTGGCAGACCTGGAGATCGTAATCCTGCTTAAGTTCTCTGAAGCGCTTCGGGCTGGCCCCGTTCCACTGGTAGATGATCTGGTCATCGTCTGCAACCACGAACAGATTGGCTTTCCTGTCGGGTGTAATAAGCCGCAGCAATTCGTACTGCGCCTTGTTCGTGTCCTGAAACTCGTCTACGCAGACGTAGTCCCAAGTCATTTGAGTGAGCTCGGCAACTGAGGGATTTGCTCGCAGCAAGCGGGTCGCAAAGTGAAGCAGGCCCCCGTAGTCACAGCGATTGGATCTAATCAGCACATCGCAGTACTCCCTGAACAGTCCCGGCATCCAATCCGGTGACCTGACCAATGACGTTGATCTGCCCTGTCCAGAGTACCCCTCGGCAAACAGACGATCAATTGTCTCCAGCAGATTGCTGCGATCAGTTGGGATCCCGTGGGGACTGCCGGGGAGGTTTCCGATGGCTTCATCAAGAAATACCAATCTGTCTTCCCTTTGGGTCAGCAGATCAAAATTTGGCCGGATCCCGATATGGCTTCCGTGCTGCCGCAGAAGATCCGCCGCAAACTTGTGAAAAGTGCACAAGCGGGCCCGATTAGTTCGTCTCTGAAGCAGGCGCTCCACCCGCTGCCTCATTTCGGCAGCCGCTTTGTTGGTGAATGTCAGGGCTAGAGCCGCATTGTCCTCATCTTCCTGGATCAGTCGGGCCACTCGCAGGGTTAGCACCGCGGTTTTTCCAGAACCCGGTCCAGCCAGCAGCAATAGGGGCCCATCGCCCCATCGGACAGCTACGGTCTGATTCTCATTAAGGTCGCTGAATCCAATCATGAGTGCCCATCTGTTGCAAGGAATCGGACTTTCTCCAAGACTCTGCGGATCGCCTCAGGCACACCATCAGACTCCTTGGATTCCATGGCATCGGCTACTTCGGCCGCAGCCTTGGTCTTGCGCCCCTTCAGGCACTTAGCTACGACCTCCACCCAATACTGCTCAGTTCCTTGTTCCGCCGTGATAGCTTTCAAGGGTACCTGTCTGACGTGCCGCATATATATTTCTTTGAAACCGTTCTGCAGCAGGTTTACTTCAATATTCGGGTACGGAAAACTAAATCGGTCCTCCTCGTCGGCTCCATTGAGGTGGTCCTCGAGCTTGCTTTTGACCTTATTCCTGTTCTCGTCACGATCTCCTACGCAGAACCAGGCAATGCCCAGAGCATTGGCAACTTTCGCGAGCATCCCCTCATCTGATTGTCGGGATTCAACTATCCGTATGCCATCAGCATGGAGATTGATGCCGAGCGCTCTAGCCGCCGCCGGAAATATCCAAGCCTCAGTCTGGCCCTCCACCAAGAGCCAGCACCGCGCAAAGAGAAGTTCCCCGCGAGTTCTTCGAATATCGTTATTGAATTTCCGGACCTCCTCCGCAGATAGGTGCTCAGCCGGAACTTGGAATGCCTTAATCCCATCCCGGGTGCGGGCGAGGCGGCGAATATCGTAGATGCTCGTTTCGGCCAGCAGCTCACCGCTGTGGGTAGAAATGACCTTCTGCCCGCCAATCCCCTTCAATAGATTCCAGACATTCCGCACGGCAGACGGGTGCAAGTGCGCCTCCGGCTCCTCAAGTGCCAGCAATGCAGTACCTTGGGCTTGGGCTTGAAGGAACGCAGAAAACAGCATCAGGACCGATAGACTCTGGGTGCCTTCGCCGTGCCTTACCAATGGAATCTTTGCCCCTGAGGCCGATCCAATCTGGACCTGCGTTCTTGAGAGAATATCCAGCATTCGGCTTGGCAGGGCCTCAATGGACACTGCGTCCTTACCAGCCACGGGCACGAAGGAATGCAACTGACTGAGCTGGGTTTTGACCTGCTCAAAGCTGCCGTGAGAAGAAACAATCAGATCGTTTATGGCTTGGAGCTCTTGCAATATCTCACTCCTTTTCTCGTCCGAAAGTTGAGAATCTCTGAGAAACGGTCTCCAAAATTCGCCCCGAGCACCAAAATTTCGCGTCGCATCGCGCAGGGCGCTCAGGTAGTGAAACTGAACCTCCTGCCGGATTTCCCGGAACGCCGTGTTGAGCCCATTTTGAGTCAGGCCATCCAAAGCCTCCCTCCCTTGGCCAAGAAACGACCAAGTCTGGACAAAATCGTTCTCTTCAGGATCAAACTGGCACGCGACGCGCATACGTACATACCTGCGGCGATCTTCTGTAGACTGAAGAACATTGAGCCGGTTGAGGCGGCGCTCCAACCTCTTGTCCCGTTTTTCGCCCGATAACTCCGCAAACGTCAACTCGATCTCTATCTCTATCGGACTCGCCATCGCAGGATCCGTGCTTTCGTCGGCGAGATGAAAATCAAGTGGCTTGAAGGATCGGGTGCGCCGAGAGCCTGCATCCTTAAGGCATAGTTTAAGCGCCTCAAGCACAGAGGTCTTGCCCGAGTTGTTTTCGCCGACCAGGATGGTGACCCGCCCCAGCTCCAGGTCAAGTTCCTTGATGCCTCTAAAATTGCGGATCCGAATTCCTGCGATGGTCATGTACGATCTGGTCGATTGCCCTGAACCCGAGCAGGCTTTGAATCCATACACATACCCGCATCCTTCGGTCTGGTCCATGGCCCGCAAGGAATTACTTGCGAGATTTGTCCGTGGCACCCATTCATAGTGATTCACTGCCAATATACAGCAGCTTATACGTCCATGTCCCGCAAAGTGCACCATCCGGCCAGTATTACAGGCCACCGGTACCGAGCGGATTGAGCCCGTGCATGGTCTTGACCGGGGCCGGTAGATCGACTGATTTTCCGTTTCGCTGAATTCTGGAGCCTATGAGCCTGCACCACAGAAATATTTACCGGTTTGTGATTCCCACCTGCGCCACATTATGGCCCAATTGTCGTAACCAAATAGGGACCAAGCCACACTTTGCAGTCAGTCATGGGCGGAATTTACGTTACATTTCCCACTTCGCAGGTGTTACAGTTTCTATGGCGCAGACTCCGATGAAGTCCGAAGAATACCCGCAGTCTTGGGTGGGAGCGCGACTTTGCGGCCATAGATTGCAATACCCACACCTGTTCGGCGTTGCCGTCCTTAGAGGGCGGAAGGGTCGCCTTTTAATTGCGCAGCACTAATCTTTCGTGGAGGCCACATACCGGTTACCAGACTCAATTGCGCAGGATGACTCAACCTGTGCATTCACCGTCCCAAATGACCCGCGGCAGGATCCTGACGCATCGACAGCAGCTGGATCGAGACCCTTTTTCCGATTCATGCCTGGCCTGCACCAGTATATCGGTCAGTGTACAAGGCCACTAAGCGGCAATATCTTCGCCCCCTCATCAATCCACTGATGCGGAGGTGGACCTTCTTTTGACGATCCAGTTTAGGTGGCCCACTCAGTGCAGCGTCCAATTATCCCCGCACAAGACAGTCCGTCAATAGGGCCGGGTGGTGGATCGCCAGCCAAGATTCGGACTCTCAACCATGCATGGTCTGAGCATCTTAGATGCGCACCCCGATCACCTGCAAGCCGCTGGAATCCCGCGAGTACAACAGCGACAATCGGCCTCTTCCGAAGAGTGCTGTTTGTTGCGGATATCGTTCAAGTGACGGGCACGAGTCCTCTGAATATCTTGCTCGTACACACTGTACATCTTGGGCGGAGGCCATGAAATCCGACAATCAGGTCCGGCTGCTGTTCAGACTCGTAAATCAGGATGCACTGCCGATACTCACGGCCGCGGCTAAAGCGGGCATGAGTGAGACGACTGCGCGCAGGTACCTCCGCTCGGAATGATTGCTAAGCGAGTTGCGACTGCGTCCCTACTGGCGCACGCGGGAAGATCCGTTCGCGGATGTGTGGGAAGAGGCTACGAAAATGCTCACAGAGAAACCGGATCTGACTGTGAAGGCACTATTCGGCGAGCTTCAGAAGCAGCATCCGGGCCATTTCAAATCAGGGCAGCTGCGGACCCTCCAGCGCCGCGTAAAGCAGTGGAGAGCGGGCGAAATTGATTGACTATGATCGGCCCTGCCGAAGCACCTGGCCATTGCACAAACCGCATGGCGGCAGAACATCGATCAGCATGATCGGGGTGGTGCCCGTCTTGACCCGTTAAGTTGAAGTCTGTGGTTGAGCCGACAATTCTTTCAACCGCTCCCCAGCGCCGATGCCCATGTTTTCAGATAAGAATTCGCAGTTTGAATCGGTGCTGGGCACCGCGTCTGGGTGCTGCGATCAGATCTCCTGAAGGAATCCATCGCGGTAGGGACCCCGGTTTCCCGGGGCCCCCCGCACAGATCCGTACGTGCG
>JAPPNA010000002.1 GCA_028873925.1 Bacteroidota bacterium
CTAGGAAGGCCCCGAACGGGCTCGGGAGGGCCAGGCACATACAGATCAACGACAGTCCAGATAGAACCTTCGTCATGAATGTCCAACCAGTACTTACCTGAAGAATAAGTTATGGCCACAGAGGAGATGGTGCGAAGGGTCGTACAGGGCCGTTCTGGCCGCCTCCGGGGGGCGGGGCGGGGAGGCTCTGGTGCGACTAAATGCAGGCAGCAGTATGTGGACTTGGCGACCCTTCGGCGGAGAGGCACGAGGCTGCAATTCGGCCGGATTTCCTCAGTTCGATCACTTCCTGGTGCTCTTGCATGTCGGATGATGGCAATGGACCCCGGAATGGTGGTTTTTGCGCGATTTGTCGCAGAAAACACAGAGTTGACCATCAAACAATGCAGGGGCGCAGAGCCACAATCGTGGATTTGAGACGTAAGTGCTCGCTGTTTTCGATCAGGACAGGCCTCACTCAGGCGTAATGAGGGGAAACTTCTGCTATAGGCACATGCAGCTGGAGCTAAGACTCAGCAAACCCGAATGCAATTCGGCTCGGGGTTAGCAGGGATACCACATGCGTTAATGCGCGAAGGGCAGACGGATCCCGGCCGGTACGCGGCTGCGGTTGCGCCGAGTGACCACAGCGGCGGTTTCTATCCTCAGGCCGAGCTTCGCCCAAGACTTGTGCTGCGAATGAGTGCTTTGGATCCACCGGCTGCCAATTCTGTTGATTATCGTCCGAAACGAAACAGCATTGGAGGCTGATGCCTACCCGTGGGCAATGGGCCAGCGCATGAGTCCGCTGAATTTGTTATTGTTTATCGTAGTCGGGCATGACTTTGATCTTTGCTCAGCAGGAAGCTGCCATTTGTGCTCCCAGTTGCTAACCATTCCACCAGCCCATGCAGCCCGTTAGCCCATCCGGCTATGACCCGCGGGAGTTCCCGCCGTTCGCCGTCACCGTTGACATCGTGGTGTTCACCATTCTGCACGATGCCCTCCATGTACTGCTCATTGAGCGCGGACAAGATCCTTTTGAGGGCTGTATGGCCCTGCCCGGAGGATTTGTACGTCCTGATGAGAGCCTGGACGAAGCCGCTGCGCGGGAGCTGGAAGAGGAAACCGGCCTGACAAAAAAGGAGGCCTACTTGGAGCAGCTGCGGACGTATGGCGCACCCTACCGGGACCCGCGAATGCGCGTCATCACATCGGCGTATTGGGCCGTATGTTCCAGTCTGGTCATACCGGAGGCAGGCGGAGATGCCGCCTTTGCACTCCTTGCACCAATGTCTGAGATCGAATCCGGATCAATCAGCCTGGCCTTTGATCACCGTGACATCCTGCAGGATGCGCTGGAACGGCTGCGCGGAAAACTTGAGTACACCTCTGTCGGGGCACGGTTCTGCCCGCCTGAATTCACAATCAGCTCCCTGAGACGTGCCTACGAAGCCATATGGGAAACCCGCTTGGATCCAGGGAATTTCCATCGGAATGTGCAGCGAAGCCCCTCCTTCAAGAAAGTCCGCCGCAAACCGGCGGTCGTAGGCCGCAAGGGCGGACGCCCCGCCAGCCTGTGGACAGCTCCAAAAGTGGAGCCGCTTACCTCAGCCCCGCTGGCCCGACGACATAAGTCACCGATGAGACCAGCCCGCGGATCAGACTAAGTGTGCGCCTCCGCAGGCGCACTCCCTTTACCGGCGGCAGTAAGGGCTGGGCCCCAACCCGCACGACCCTACCGGTTCAGTCGCGGCACGGCGGACTGGGGAAGATCTGTGCTTAGTTCCTGCCTCCACGCTTCAATCTGCGCCTCAAATTCAGGCAGCAGCTCCAGATACCGCTCCGCCACATCCGTGTACGGATCCCCGAGCATGTCGTACAGCCGTGCCTGCCCGCCGGTCAGCGTGAAATGCCACCTGCGTGTGCGTACATAATGGCCCTCTTGGGCATGTCCCATTACATCCGTTTCTGACCGCAGTTGCGTGACTCTTCCAATTATCGCCTCGCGATCCCAATCCGCGGCCCCTTCCATCAGCGGGCGCAGGGACTTCCCCGGCATATACTCCGGAACAGCCAGCCCTGCAAAATCCAGGATCGTGGGCACCAGATCCGTGGAGCTCACCAGCACATCCGGGAAAGTTTGAGGCGCGATCTCCTGCGGCCAATACAGCACTATGGGCGTTCGAAACGCCTGGTCATGTATGGACAGCTTCCCGTGAGGCCCGCCGTTGCTGTAGAGGATGTGGTCCCCCGCGTATTCCGCAAAGGGCGGCTGCTCCCAGCCATTGTCATTTACGTATATGACCAGCGTTCGGTCGGCCAGGCCGCGGGAGTCCAGGTGGGCCAGCAGCTCTCCCACACCCGCGTCAAACCAGGTACAGTTGCCGTAGTACTGTTTGGCGGACTCGGACAGGCCCGTATCCGCATACAGACGGGCGTACTCCTCCGGCGGACTAAGCGGCGTGTGCGGCAGCGACGGGCCGTACCAAAGAAAGAAGGGGGTCTCAATATGCCGGTCAATAAAGTCGTAGACAGGCTGCATGGTTTCCCGAGCCAGCGCGATGCCATCGCCGCCCATCAGCTCACGGAAAAATCCCGGCTGACCCCACACCTCTTCCGCCCAACCCTGAGACATACCCTCGGTAAAGCCTCCGTTGGCAAATGACTGCTCCCACCATTTGCCCGCCTGAAAGCTCATATAGCCCGCCTCAGAGAGCAGACCCGGCAGCGTTGTGAATTCACGCATAACCTGTGCTTGATGCATGTAATCCCAGCGCTCCCGCTCGGGGGCCGCCAGTGCCGCATATTCAGGGCTCAAGGCGGCATCCCGGCGGCGGATGGAATCCGCCAGCGCCGCAAACTGCACCGGGTAAAGCCCGGTCACCAGGGACTGCAGGGCCGGTCGGCAATGATTGTCGGTGGTATGGCCCAGCGTAAACAGGGCCCCCGCACTCGCCAACCGGTCCAGATGGGGCGTATGTACATGCGCAGACCCGGTAAAGCCGAAATACGGATACCCGTGATCATCACCGATGATCAGCACGATATTCGGAGGCAGGACGGGCTGTGCAGCGGCCTGAACCGTCCAGCACAGCCCCGCCAACATGACCGACAGCAGACGTACTGCCACCCTGGATCTGATCAAAAGCATGGTGGATTGTGGAATCTGCTGACACCCGCACGTCGCGTGCGCACCGCCCTGCCGGAACCCGCAGCGAGTCACACGTCTGATTCTTCGCGCTTGGCCGCTTCCCAGTGATGGTCCATTTCCTCCATCGAAGCCTCCGCCAGGTTGGGAATCTGACTTTCAATATAGCTGAATCGCCGCCGAAACCGCCGACTAGCAGCGCGCAGCGCGTTCTCCGGCTCCAGACCCGTAAGACGCGCAAAATTAACCAGCGCGAACAACAGATCGCCAAACTCCGCCTCGCGGTCATGGGAATTGTCCGCTTCCCCGAATTCACCGATCTCCTCTTCCACCTTGCTCCATGCATCAGCCGCATCCGCAAAATCAAACCCGACCCCCGAGGCTTTTTCCTGAGTCCGGTAGGCCTCCAGCAGCGCCGGCAGCTGTTTGGGCACGCCGCTCAGGACGGACCGCCCCTTCCGCTCTATTGCCTTGATAGCCTCCCAATTCGCGACGACCTGCCGACTGTCGTCTGCGACTGCCTCACCGAACACATGCGGATGCCGCCGAATGAGCTTTTCGGTGACGGACCTGAGCACATCCGACAGCGAGAACCGCCCTTCCTCATCTGCAATGGTGGTCTGCATCACCACCTGGAGCGCCAGATCCCCCAGCTCCGTTACGAGCTCCTCATCGCGACCGCTGTCTATGGCATCCACAACTTCATAGGCCTCCTCAATGATCAGATGACGCATGGACCGGTGCGTCTGCTCCCGGTCCCACGGGCATTGCCAGCGGAGCTGGCGAACGACCGTAACAAATTCAAACCACGCCTCATCCGACCGCCTTGAGGTCGGCTCCGCAAAGTCAGGATCGAAAATCTTGTCAGACATGTAGCATTTGGAAGAGACAATGGCCGCGGATTTGCGTATTATGGAGTGAGATTCTGACTTTCACACCCGAAATGGATATTGACATCAACAAGGTGCTGGTCGTCGGCACACTGGAGGAGATTGACGAATTGCGCACATTCCCGACGGGGTCCTCGCTGTGCTCGTTCACCGTGGTAACGGTAGAGCGGTTCCACCGGCGGGGCGGGGAAACCGGGGAAAGGAAGATGTACCACAAAATTACCGCTTGGGGCGAGCTCGGCAAGCGCGTGCATGCTGAATATTCCAGGGGCATGCGGGTAGTTGTGGAGGGGCGCCTCAACAGGCGCTCTTATGAGAAAAACGGCGAAACGCGTTGGGTCACCGACATTGTGGCCTCGTCCTGTAATGCACTGGGCCATACCCCGTCGTCATACGCGGGTGCCGGCCGGCCGGCCTATTCTGGAGGTGCCCAAACCGGGGCAAACACAGGCTATTCGGGCGGCACCCAGCCCTCCACTCCCCCGCAACGAAGCGCCAATCGGCCATCGTATACCTCCGGCCCGTCGCAGCCATCACCGGCCCAAACGCAGCCGCCACCGGCACAGACTCAACCGCCACCCGCACAGACGCAGCCGCCGCCCTCCGCACCTCCAGCTGCCGCGCCGCAAGCCGATAGCGGACCCTTACCGGATGGCGAAGACGATCTCCCCTTCTAACGAAGGAACCTCAACCCGCCAGCCATGCTAACGCCGCTGGTCCTGAGCACTCTCCACCCGAATGGTGCGTCCTTCGTGAACGCTGCCATTGAGCTGTTCTTTTGCCCGGGACGCGTCTTCGGCCCGCTCAAAGGTTACAAATCCGAAACCGCGGGATCTCCCCGTTTCACGTTCACGAATCACGCGGGCCTCGCGCACAGGTCCGCACTGCTCAAAATGCTCGCGTAACCCATCGTCATCCACCGCCCATGCAAGCCCGCCTACAAATACTTTGCTCATTAGAACACCTGAAAAATCTGCCAGAACAACCAATCCAATGGGTGATTCAACCCGCGAAAGAGTAAATTGCTCACGAGATTTTCATTTTTTTTGCGTGATACCTCCATGGCGGTTGAAATGACCCTGGCACCCCCTACCTCCAACAGATAAATACCCTTCATGGCTACCCCTCAAACACGCGGCAACTGGAGCGGACGCGCCGGATTCATTTTGGCGGCCGCCGGCAGCGCAATCGGACTGGGCAATATCTGGCGCTTCCCGTACTCTACGGCCGAGGGAGGCGGTGGGCTTTTCGTGCTGATCTATGTGGTGTTTGTGCTGCTGATCGGCCTGCCCGTGCTGCTGACGGAGCTGGCGGTCGGACGCGAAACCGGCCGCAACCCCGTAGGAGCCTTCAAGAAACTGGTGCCCCATTCCTGGTGGCCGGCGGTCGGCGGACTCGGTGTTCTGACGGGATTCGGGATATTGGCCTTTTACTCGGTCATCGCCGGCTGGACGGTCGGCTACCTCGGGATGGCCGTATCCGGTAAACTGGGTGCCGCCGTTGATGGCGAATCCAGCGCGGCCATCTTTGGCAGCTTCGTGGCCAATCCCCTGTGGGCCATTGCACTGTCCGGTCTGTTTCTGCTGCTGACCGTCCTGGTCGTCCGCCGGGGAATTTCGGGCGGGATCGAGCGACTGTCGATGGTACTGATGCCGGTACTGTTTTTTCTCCTGATGGCGCTGGCGCTAAGATCGGTTACCCTGCGGGGGGGGCTGGATGGTGTAGCCTACCTGTTTACGCCGGACTTCAGTGAACTGAGTTATCGCGTGATCATAGGCGCTCTCGGTCAGGCGCTGTTCAGCTTAAGTCTGGGTATGGGAGCCATGATTACCTACGGCTCCTACATGTCCAAGACCGAGAATCTCTGGAAGGCGGGCGGCTATGTGGCCATGGCGGATACAGGTATCGCGATTCTGGCCGGACTGATCATTTTCCCGGCCCTCTTCTTCGCGCAGGCGGATGTGACCGCCGGACCGGGCCTGGTATTTGTCGTGCTGCCGACCATCTTCAATCAGATGCCGCTGGGCCTCATTGTGGCTATATCCTTTTTCGCCCTGCTGACTATTGCCGCCCTAACCTCAACGGTCAGTCTCATGGAAGTCTGTACGGCTTACTTCGTCGATGAGCGCGGGTGGCCCCGCAAGAATGCGACCGCCGTAATTGGTGCCGGCTGTTTTCTGCTGGCCGTGCCGTCGGCTCTGGCATTCGGTGCCGTCAGCGGGCTGTCGGAAGGCGGATGGTTCACCTGGGATTTTCTGACCCTGAACAACAACATCTGGGGGAATTACTCCCTCAGTATCGGGGCCTTCCTTATTTGTGTGTGCGCTGCTTGGAAGTGGGGCGTGCCCCGCCTGCTGGAGGCCCTGGAAGGTGTCGCCCCCCGCTATCCGATACCCATGCGGGGCGTATTGACCTTCATGATTAAGTTCATCTGTCCGCTGGCCGTGCTGCTGGTTCTGATCTTTATCGTCGTTACAGGCGAGTATTTCTGATGCATTTATCCGGCGACTACGGCACTCGGAGCATGGCGGTGCAAGATAGGGTGCTGCTCTGGCGTTTCGCGTTGCACCTGATATGACGGGGATACCGACAGATCGACGAAGCTGCGTCCACGGAGCCGGGCAGGCCGCTAATCCGTTCAGCCCGCTCCTGGAGCCCGGCAGAACGGGACACGCCGCGGTTGGGCCGGCCGAAGTCACCAGGCGCAATACGACGCTTGTACCAGTGCCCGGGATCAATGCAATGTGCGCGGAAGTCAGCGGAATGCGCGATGTTGTTTGAGCGGGGGCGATCGCCTGAGGTGCGTAAAGGAATGTTCGCAGATGGGCTCGAACGGTCCAGTCCGCGCTGCAGCAGGTGCCCCGTCACAGCCAGATTTCCGATGCACATATTGAACCGGGTCCCCGGATGCGGTGTACTTCGTATTGAGTTCTAACTTTACTCTGGATGGACCGCAGCAGTACATTGTGGGAGCCTGAAGCCCTTGCGGAGGACCGTGTAAGGTCCGTCGCAACAGGGAAGCCTGACGCAATTGTGTCCAAGGACTTTATTCCCGCTGAGACAGTCTCTTGGGGCAGGAGCAACAATTTAAGGCTGGCGTTCCGTCACGCTTTGCGGGGTCAGCAGCCATGGATTGTGGATGCCTCCGTAGATTTACTCAAGGCAATTGACCGATTTCCTGACCCGGATGCACTTTCACATGCGCCGACCCCGTATCTGCCCGGAGATCCTGGGCACGATCGCGGGCGCAGTCGCCCCTGAATTCGGAATGTCGCACGCGGGCAGCCCCCAGTAGAAGCCAATCACCGTTCAGCGTTGGAAGAACCCTTCCTGATACTGACCGCACAGGTGCCGGAATTCACCGTTGTGCCCTGGCAGATCGTGGTCTTGGTACTGCTGCTGTTGGCCTCCGCACTCGTGTCGGGGGCCGAAGTGGCCTTTTTCTCACTCAGTGCCACCCGGCGTGAGGAGCTCGGGACCCGATCCGACCAGGCAAGCCTGCGCATTCTGCGACTGCTGGGCCGCCCCGAACACCTGCTCATTGCGATCCTGGTGCTCAACACGGTCATCAATGTTTCGGCGGCCATCCTCGCTGCGCTCATCACTGAATCGGTCGCCACGAGCCTGGGCTTGAGTCGGGAGCTGGTGTTTGCACTGGAAATCGTCGCCCTCACCTTCGTACTGCTGATTGTCAGCGAAATCACACCCAAGCTCATCGCCTCCCGCTATCCGGTCGGCTACAGCCGCAGGGTCGCCGGCGTGCTGAGCCTGCTCTACAGGATGCTTTACCCGCTGGTCGCACTGCTGGCCTGGCTCCTGCACAGCGGTCAGGACCTGCTGCAGCGCTGGTGGAACGGTAAAGGTCCCGAAAAGCTCTCCCCGGATGACCTTAAAGTCATGGCGGATATTGGTAAAGCCCACGGCTCCATCGAAGACGAAGAGCACCGCTGGATTCAGAGCCTGGTGGATTTCGGAGATACCAAGGTCCGCGCCATCATGATCAACCGTATGGACATTGTGGCGCTGCCCTCTACCGCCTCACTGGAGGAGGCCTTCCAGCTGATTCGGAATTCCGGACACTCACGCCTTCCGGTCCATGATGGCCATCTTGATGAAATCCGAGGTGTCCTGTACGCCAAAGATCTGCTGCCATATCTGAATGACCCCGATGCCGCGGTGGACTGGGTTTCAATAGTACGACCGCCCATGTTCGCGCCCATGAGCATGAAGCTGGATGACCTGCTGCAGGATTTCCAGAAGCGGAAGACACACCTGGCCATTGTGGTGGATGAATTTGGCGGGACCGCCGGGCTGGTCACGCTGGACGATGTCCTTGAAGAAGTCGTCGGTGAGATTCAGGATGAGCACGACGAACCGGCCGGATTTGAAATTGAGCCGGTAAACACCCACACCTACCGGGTTGATGCGGGCATCCCGCTGGATGAACTCAATGAAAGACTCAGGCTCGGTCTGCCTACCGACGATTACCCGATCGAAACCGTGGGTGGGCTGGTGTTGCACTTGGCGGGGGTGATGCCTGAAGCCGGTCATGTTTCAGAACATGCCGGGCTGAAGTTCAGGGTGGAGCGGGTTGAAGACAACCGCATTCTCACCATCTGTGTGCAGCTGCCTGTGCCGTCTGCGGCCCCGGAAGACCCGCTGCCACCCCCGTCTGAGGATTTGTGAGAAACAGGTGCGCCACTAATTCGTAGTTTGCTGGTGCCTCTGCAATTACTCGAATGGATCGAGTCAGGGATCACTGCGGCATCTTTGGCATCTTCAATATGCCGGATGCCGCACGCCTAACCTACTTCGGACTCCATGCCCTCCAGCATCGCGGGCAGGAATCCTGCGGGATTGTGACTTCCACATACGACGAGAGCCGGCAGCGGCGCGTCATGCCTGCCACCAGAGACTTTGGTCTTGTGCTGGATGTCTTTGATGATCCCGGCGTTTTTGACCGGGTGCTGCTGGGCGAGGCTGCCGTGGGCCATACCCGCTATTCCACCAGCGGCTCCGCCATTAACCGGGCCAATATCCAGCCGCTTTGCGTACAGTATCGCGGCGGCAATCTCGCCATCGCTCATAACGGCAATCTGTCCAATGCACGGGAGCTGCGCCAGTCCTTCAGCGAGCGCGGCACCCTGTTTCAGTCCACCTCAGACACGGAACTCATCCTCCATCTGATCGCGCAGAGCCGCCGGGTGCGAACCCTGGATCAGATTATTGATGCCCTCACGCAGGTAGAAGGCGGGTATGCACTGGCAATTCTGACCGACGACAACCTGGTGGCGGTACGCGATCCCAACGGGTTCCGGCCCCTGGCTCTCGGCAGATACGAAAACGGGGGTCCCACCCCGCACACCGCATACTGCGTCGCCAGCGAGACCTGCGCCTTTGACATGGTCGGCGCGACCTACGTACGGGACATTGAGCCGGGCGAGATCCTGATCATTGACCGCGAGGGATGCCGGACCGGGCAGTTTCGGCGAACCCAGCTGTCCAGTCGGCACGGCGTAAGTCAGTGCATCTTTGAGTACATCTATTTCGCCCGGCCTGACTCCCGCATCTACGGAGAGATGGTGGACAAAATCAGGCGCAAATTCGGCAAGCAGCTCGCGCATGAGGCACCTGTCCCCAGTGTGGCCGCTGAAGAGAAAGCACCGATCGTGATTTCGGTACCGGACTCGTCCAACACCGCCACTCTGGGCTATGTCACCGAATGTCACAAACTGGGCTATCGGTGCCGGTACGAAATCGGCCTGATCCGCAATCACTATGTGGGCCGCACCTTTATCGCGCCTGGCCAGGATAAGCGCGAAATGAAAGTGCGCTGCAAATTCAACGCCGTGCGCGGGGTCATTAAGGACCGGATTGTGGTCGTGGTGGATGATTCAATAGTCCGCGGAACCACGGCACGTCTGCTGGTCCAGATGATTCGTGACGCAGGTGCGCGCGAGGTGCATTTTCGCGTCACCTCGCCGACCGTGATGAATCCGTGCTTTTACGGCATGGATTTTCCCAGTCGGGAGGAGCTGCTCTCCAGCAGTTTTGAGGATGTGGAACACATTGGGGCCTGGCTGGGCGTGGATTCCCTAGCGTATCTGTCGGTGAACGGGATGCTCAAAGCCGTCCGTGCCGGCAACAGCAGCTCGCACGACTACTGCCGGGCGTGCTTTACCGGCGAGTACCCGGTTCCTGTGGATATGTGCTCCACCAAAGAGGAATATGACTAAACGCGCAGCACCTACTTGCGCGCGTGTGCCGGAATCTCACCGCATGCCAGACCGCGGTGGGTGTCAGCCAAATGCACGATTTTCCAACCATCGTCTGTCCGGTACAGAATCATGGAGTTAACCCCGCAGTGGCTCAGCTCATCGCCCAGATAAAAGGCAAACTGCATCCAGGCGGATGCCAGGCGCTGATCCACCTGGATGTTGAGATCCCAGATACGCTCATCCCAGACCTGATCATGCGGCGAGCCTACCGCCCGCACAAACCCGTCCATGGATCCTGACGAAAATCCGTTGTCGGTCGCCCGACCCATGATGGCACTATCCATCAACACGCTGGCTACCATTGTGCTGTCGCCTGCCCGCATGCCATCAAACAAGTGCTCAATGACGGCGCGGATCTCATCCTGGGCGGATTGGGCCTGTGCGGCATTGGCATTCAGCAGGATTACAAAACAGAACATGAGAAGTATCCGGCGCATGGAAAAGTCAGCCACCTGGTGAACTGCGGCTTGCAACAGGGCCCGTGCGGACTTTGTTCAAATTGCCGTTCCTGACTGGAGGCATGCCCTATTTGGCCCTGCTGACAATGCTGCTGTTTCCTGACGACGAGCGTCGCCTGACGGCGGTGCTGCTGCCGCCGGAAACTCACATCCAACTGGATGGCCGCCTGGATGAGTCCTTCTGGATGACTGTCCCCGGCTCGGATGCATTTCGTCAGCAGGAACCCGATGAGGGGGCCGCTCCGACCGAAAAAACGGTGGTGCGCGTAGCCTACACCCGGCATCACCTTTTTATCGGTGTCATCTGCTACGATGCCGACCCGGATGGCATCCGCAGCTACCAGCGCCAGCGGGACATGTCGCTGGCCACCGATGACCGCTTTATGTGGATTCTGGACACCTACCGGGATGGCCGCAGCGCGTACTTTTTTGAAATCAACCCGGGCGGACTGATGGGCGATGGACTGCTAACCTCCGACCAGAGCATCAATCTGAATAAGGACTGGGACGGCATCTGGACTGCGCGCACCGCTCGGGGGGCCTACGGCTGGTCCGCAGAGATCCGCATCCCCTTCCGAACGGTGAATTTTGATGCGTCCGGTGCAGACTGGGGGATCAATTTTCAGCGGACCATCCGACGCAGAACCGAAGAGCTCGTCTGGAGCGGTCACCGCCGCCATCAGGGGCTGTTCCGCGTTCGCAATGCTGGCCTGCTGACCGGACTCAAAGATCTGTCTCAGGGATTCGGCTTGGAGATCAGCCCCTACGGCTTGGCCGCCGCCCGATATCAGCGGGCCAGCTATGGGCGGAATACTTCAGCGAACGGGGATGCCGGAATGGATTTGACCTACAGCATCACGACCAATCTGCGGGCATCCGTCAGCATCAATACGGATTTTGCGGAAACTGAAGTCGATCAGCGCAGGGTGAACCTGACGCGATTCCCGCTGCGCTACCCGGAACAGCGGGACTTTTTTCTGGAAGGCTCCCACATTTTTCAATTTGCCCCCAGCAGCGGCGTATATCCGTATTTCAGCCGCCGTATCGGACTTGAAAGCGGCCAGACTATCCCGCTCCAGGCTGGCGCACGGCTCGCCGGACAGGTCGGCCGGTTTGATGTCGGACTGATCCAGATCCGCAGCGGATCGGCGGGGGATTTTCCGGGCGAAGACTTTACCATCGCACGCACGAAAGCCCACATTCTAAGTGCGAGCACGGTGGGGGTCATCTATACGCGACGCTCCACGCAACAAAGCAACCGTCCCCTCCTACAGGACCGCCATACTCTCGGGGTGGATCTTGAGCTCAGCTCAACGACCGCCTTCGGCGACCGCAACCTGAATTTTCAGGCCTTTTTCATAGCCCATAATGCCGCACTTGCGGATGCTTCGTCAACCCTGTTTGACCGGAGCACGCGCGGCGTGCGCGTATCGTATCCGAATCAGCCGTTTTCCATGCATGCCTCCTACCGGGAATTTGGAAGCGGCTACGACCCGGCGGTTGGATTTGCGCCACGCAACGGGTTTCGCAGATTCCAGCCCTCCTTTGAGTATTCCTGGCTGCTGAGTCAGCATGCCCGTCTAAGGGAAGTCATCATGCACCTGCGCCATGAATTCCTGATGGATCTGGATTTCCGGCCGGAAACGGTCAATACGTCCCTCCTGCCGGAAATCCGGTTCATCCGGGGCGCTGAAATCGCTGTTACGATCGGGCATGACTATGAATGGCTTCGGTCGCCTTTTGACATCCGGCGGGACGGATCCGCCCTCATCCCGGCGGGCGGGTACCACACCTTTGAATCGGAACTGGAGGTTCAGTCCGCACGGCAACGCAAATGGTCTGTTGGCGGAGGCATCGGATACGGGGGATTCTGGACGGGCACGCGTACCCAAATGGGGGCCGATATGGTTTTCCGACCCTTAAGCGGCATCAACCTGTCCGCCTCGTGGTCGCGCAACGGTGTAAATCTGGAAGAGGCCTCCTTTGCCACCAACCTGGTGAGAACTTCCGCCAGCATTGCGCTGACTCCGCTGCTGGCGTTTACCGCCAACCTGCAGTACGATGATCTGAGCCGCATAGCGGGTCTCTACAGCCGCCTCCGCTGGACCGTACGCCCGGGAAGCGATCTTTATGTGGTCTACACGCATAACTGGCAGCAGAATCCGCTGGACCGATTCCGGTCCCTGAACCGCCAGACCGCGGCCAAACTGGCCTACACCGCACGTCTGTAGCGATGTCAGTCCTACTTTCCGACCGTGAGCTGCAGCGGTACGCCCGCCAGATGGTCCTTGACGAAGTCGGTCCGTCCGGACAGGTTAAGCTCAAAGAGGCCTCTGTTCTGGTTGTCGGAGCCGGCGGACTTGGATCTCCCCTGACGATGTATCTGGCCGCCGCGGGCATCGGACATTTGGGGCTGGTGGACTATGACACGGTGGACCGTTCGAATTTGCACCGTCAGCTGCTGCACACCGGCGGGTCCGTAGGCCGCCATAAGCTCAAGTCCGCGCGCCGGATGCTGTCAAAGATCAACCCGTACACACGACTGGATACACACCCGGTGCGACTTACGCGCAAAAATGCGCTGGCGCTCATTGAGCGCTATGACATTGTTGCCGATGGCACCGATAACTTCCCTACCCGATATCTGGTCAACGATGCCTGTGTGCTGGCCGGGAAGCCCAATGTGTATGGATCGGTATATCAGTTTGAGGGCCAGGTAGCCGTATTTGCCCACACACCGGGCCCGTGCTATCGATGCCTTTTTCCGGAACCTCCGCCGCCCGGCCTGGTGCCCTCGTGTGCGGAAGGCGGCGTACTGGGTGTGCTGCCAGGCATTATCGGGCTGATGCAGGCCACTGAAGTCATCAAGCTGGTCCTGGACGCGGGGCAGTCGCTGATCGGATGCCTTCTGCTGTTCAATGCACTGGATGCCACCTGGCGGCAGGTCCAACTGCCGCGAAATCCGGACTGCCCGGTCTGCGGCACCCATCCGACCGTAACAGAGCTGATTGACTACGAGGAGTTCTGCGGGGTAGCGCCGGAAATGACCCCGGCCACGCTGATGAGCTGGCGGGAGACGGACCGGCCGCATTTTCTCCTTGACGTGCGCCGACCTGACGAACATGCACAGGCGCACATGGATCCGGACAGATTGATCCCGGTGGATACGCTCGGCAGTCAGTTGAACCTGCTGCCCCCGGACCGGGATGCTCCGATAGTGGTGCACTGTCAGACGGGAGCAAGGTCACAAAGAGCCGCTCACATTCTGCGCGGGGCCGGGTACACCCAGGTGTTCAGCCTGGCCGGCGGGCTGGCTGCCTGGGCGCGGGCAGGCGGTCAGTCCAGCCCGTAAAGCCGCTGCGCCTCCTGCGGCTCCAGGGGCTTGGCGTGCGCTGCGGTCTTCCAGACCACAAAGGGACCGATTACCAGCACATCCATGTGCGTGCGCAAAAAACAGGTCACCGCGTCCTGCGGCGTGCACACAATAGGCTCGCCCCGCACATTGAAGCTCGTATTGACCAGCACCGGGCAGCCGGTGCGTGCCTTGAATGCCGTCAGCAGCTGATGAAACAGCGGATTAACTGCGGCATCCACGGTCTGAATCCTGGCCGAGCCATCCACATGTGTTACCGCAGGTATCGGTGATTCAATGTCCTTGAGTCTGCGCCGGTGCTCACCCTCGGTGATGGCATCGAGCACAGGGGCCGTCATCAACATGTACGGACTGGCGGCTGCATGGTCAAACCATGTGCTGACATCCTCAATACGGACTGCCGGTGCAAACGGCCTAAAGCTCTCCCGGTACTTGATCTTCAGATTGACCCGGAACTGCATCTCGCCGGAGCGCGGATCCGCCAGAATACTCCTGTTACCCAGCGCGCGCGGTCCGTACTCCATCCGCCCCTGGAACCACCCCACGACACGCTGCTGCACCAGCAGCTCCGCTGTCTGACGCACCAGCGCGGCGGGCTCGGATTCTTCATAGTCCAGTCCATGGGTCTCCAGAACCGTGCGTATCTGTTCTGCCCCGAACTCAACGCCGAGTAAGGCCCCGCGCATGGCATCGGGCGCTGTAGGGGTGCGCACGGCCTTTGCATACCCGTGCCAGGCCATCAGGGCCGCCCCCAGCGCACCCCCCGCATCGCCGGCTGCCGGTTGAATCCAAATATCTTCAAACAGCCCAGACCGATGCAGCGTGCCGTTTGCCACACAGTTCAGTGCTACACCCCCTGCCAGACATAGGTGCTTCTCGGTGGTGGTGCGCTGCACATGGCGGGCAAGCCGAAAAACGGCCTCTTCAATGACCATCTGGGCGGAGCGGGCCAGATTCATGGTGCGTCTGGTGAGTGCTCCTTCGGGTTTGCGGGGCGGGCCGCCGAACAGCTGCGCAAACGGACCGTGCGTCATGGTGAGCCGCCAGGGGTAGGAGAAGTAGCGCATATTGAGCCGGAATGAACCATCGCTTTTGAGGTCAATCAGCTCATCCAGCATCTGCTGCACATATTGCGGCTCCCCGTACGGTGCCAGTCCCATTAGCTTGTATTCGCCTGAATTGACCCGGAAACCGCAGAAATACGTAACCGCGCTGTAGAACAGCCCGAGCGAATGCGGAAAATGGATCTCGCTAAGCAGGTCCAGCTCCGCTCCGCGGCCGGTCCCCCATGAGGTGGTGGTCCACTCACCTACCCCGTCAAGGGTAATGATCGCCGCATGCTCAAAGGGCGACGGATAAAACGCGCTCGCTGCGTGGCTTTCATGGTGTTCGGGGAATATCAGCGGCCCTTCATAGTCCAGCTCTTTACGGAGGATGTCCGGGATCCACAGGCTGCGCTTGAGCCAGATCGGCATCGCCCGGATAAAGGAAGCCAGTCCGCGCGGTGCACAGGTGAGATACGTTTCCAGCAGTCGCTCGAATTTCAGAAACGGCTTGTCATAGAACGCAACCACATCAAGATCGCCTGTTGTCAGTCCCGCATGTTCCAGGCACCAGTTAATCGCGTGCCGCGGGAATGACGCGTCGTGTTTGACGCGCGTGAACCGCTCTTCCTGGGCCGCTGCGGCAATCCGCCCGTCCTGCAGCAGGCACGCAGCTGCGTCGTGATACCAGCAGCTGATACCCAGAATGTTCATTGGATCCTAGTGCAGCCGGGCCACATTCGCCTGCAGCCGACTTAATTCACTCAGTGTGTCGCGCTCTTTGCGCCGCTCTTTTTCCACAACCGCCGCGGGGGCCCGCTCCACGAACTTGGGGTTTTCCAGTTTTCGCCGGATGCGCAGCAGGAATTTCTCCTTCTGTGCCATCTCTTTCATCAGGCGGGCGCGTTCTTCCGCCGGATCCACCAGTTGTGCGACATGCACCACTAGGGACCCCACCACCGCGGACGCGCAGTCGCCCGGCTTGTCCAGTTGAATCCCCACAGTGAGCTCATCCAGGTTCGCCAGGCGTGTCAGGTAGGCGCGGTTTTGCCAGATCCGTTCCCGCAGATTGTGCGCATCCGGCGGCAGGCTGATGACGACATCCACGGCCCTGCGGGGCGGAACATTGTAGCGGCTTCGCAGGTTGCGGATGGCGGTGATACACTGCTGCATGCGGCCAAACACCTCCGCTGCGTCTGCGTCCTGCTGATCGTCCGGCTGCGGCCACCTGGACACAATGCATGCCTCCCCCTCATCTCTGGGGCGCAGCTGATGCCATAATTCCTCGGTGATAAACGGCATGAACGGGTGCAGCAGCTGAAGCATCTGCTCATATACTTCTGCTGCCAGTGCAATCGCGGCCTCGGACATAGCCTCGCCGGGTGCAGGTTTGACCAGTTCCAGATACCAGTCGCAGTAGTCCCCGCGGAAGGTCGTATAGATCCGATTGACCGCCTCATTCAGCCGGTAGCGCTCAAGATTTTCGTTGACCGACGCAATACACTCATTGAGCCGCGTAAGCATCCACTGTTCCACCAGCTCCAGCTCATCGAACGACCGTGTGCGCTGGTAGGAGCGGCCGGGCTCCATGAATCGGCCGAACACATTGAAGGCATTCCAGATCTTGGTCGCGAAGTTGCGTCCCATTTCAAATCCGGTCGGATCCAGCCGGATATCCTGACCCTGCGCGCAGAGCAGCGTCAGATAAAAACGCACCGCATCCGCGCCGTACTGCTCAATCATATCCAGCGGATCGATGCCGTTGCCCAGGCTCTTTGACATCCACCTGCCCAACTTATCCTTGATCATGCCCGTGATGAAAATATCCCGGTATGGCTCCTGTCCCAGAAAATGCAGGGAGGCCATGATCATGCGGGCAATCCAGAAAAAAAGGATGTCATACCCGGAGACGAGCACATGTGTCGGGTGGAAGTAGGCCAGATCGGCGCGGGTATCGTCGTCTTCAGCCGGCCATCCCAGCGTGGCAAACGGAAACAGCCATGAGGAAAACCAGGTATCCAGCACATCCTCCTCCTGCACCATGCCCGATTCCGGCTGCTCCACAGCAACCCTGAACGGGCGCGTCTCATCAATCCGCCCGTTTTCGTCTGTATAGTACCATACAGGAATACGGTGTCCCCACCAGAGCTGCCGGCTGATGCACCAGTCCCGAATCTCTTCCAGCCACCGGAAATACTCGTTTTCCCAGCGCTTGGGATAGAACCGGATGCGCCCTTCCCTGACGGCGGCCAGCGCCGGCTCGGCCAAAGGCTTCATGCGCACAAACCACTGGCGTGACAGCAGCGGCTCCACGATGGCTTTGGACCGCTGCGACACCGGTACCGATACGCGGTAAGGCGTTACCTCGCCCAGCAGATTCAGGGATCTGAGATCTTCAATAACACGTTCTCTGGCCGCAAACCGGTCCAGCCCGCTGTAGGGGCCGCCATTTTCATTAATCGTGCCATCCGGGGCCATCACGTTTATGACCTCCAGGTTGTGCCGGCGGCCGGTTTCAAAGTCATTCTTGTCGTGTCCGGGCGTAATCTTGAGCGCCCCGGTCCCGAACTCCCGTTGCACATAGGCATCCGCCACGATCGGGATGGGGCGATTCATCAGCGGCAGCACCACCCGTTTACCGATCAGATCACGATACCGTTCATCGTCGGGATGCACGGCCACGGCGGTATCGCCGAGCATGGTTTCGGGGCGCGTGGTGGCTACTACCAGATGTCCCTCTTCATCCTCCAGCGGATACCGGATATGCCACAGGGATCCGTCCTGCTCCACATTGTCCACTTCCTCATCAGACAGGGCGGTCTGATCCACCGGACACCAGTTGACCAGATAGTGTCCTCTGTAGACCAGGCCCTCCTCGTAGAGCCGCACGAACACCTGCTGCACGGCTTTCACATAGCTGGCATCCATGGTAAACCGCTCACGCTCCCAGTCACACGAATCTCCCAACCGGCGCTTCTGCTGAAGAATGCGGCCACCGTATTCGTCCACCCAATCCCATACTCTTTCCAGAAAGGCCTCCCGACCCAGATCATGCCGCGTGCGCCCTTCGGTTTCCTTGAGCTGCCGTTCCACCACATTCTGGGTCGCGATCCCGGCATGGTCCTTGCCCGGCATCCAGAGTGCTTCACAGCCCTGCATGCGCCGAACACGGGTGAGTGCATCCTGAAGCGTATCCTGCAGCGCATGCCCCATGTGCAGCGCGCCGGTTACATTGGGCGGTGGCATCATGATTACATGCGGCGGCCTGCCCGTACGCCGATCCGCCCTGAAGAATCCTTTCTCTTCCCAGTAACGGTACCATTTGGCCTCCGTCACCTCCGGATTGTACGGCCCGAGATTCTCTCTCACCTGACTCATCTGCCAGCTCTCAGACCTGTTTACGGGGTGACGCGGGGGCGCATTTCATCCAGGCTGTCTCCGCCGAATTTCTCCAGCAGCGCGTTGGCAAGGGCAAACGCAACGGTTGCTTCGGCCACGGTAGAGGCGGCCGGAACGCTGGTCACATCGCTGCGCTCGTACCGGGTCGGTTGGGATTCGCGACTGACCATGTCAACTGTTTCCAGCGGCTTGATCAGGGTTGGGATGGGCTTCATGTATCCGCGCACAATAATAGGCATTCCCGTTGAAATCCCCCCTTCCACCCCGCCGGCCCGGTTGGTCCGCCTGCGAAAGGTGCCGGCATCGTCACAAATGGGATCATGTACCTTGGAGCCGGGCAGGCCTGCCGCACGCACGCCATCGCCGATTTCAACTGCTTTCTGGGCCTGGATTGACATGACCGCCTGCGCCAGCAGCCCGGTCAGCCGGCGATCCCATTGCGCATAAGATCCCAGTCCGGCCGGTAAACCGGTCACCACCACCTCATAAATGCCGCCTAGGGAGTCACCCGCCTTCCGGGTGGCCCTGATGTGTTCAATGCACTGCGCGGTCAGATCCGCATCCAGCATACGCGCCTCACTTTCATCGGCCTTGCCAAACAGCGCTTCCGCCCCGTCGGCCAGGAGTCGGTCCCGCTCGCCGGCCCAGTCTGAATCCAGATCCACCCCGACTTCTCCGATGCGGAGTACATGGCTGCCGATTTCGATGCCGAACTGATTCAGCAGCTGCCGGGCAATGGAGCAGCAGGCCACGCGCATGGCGGTTTCGCGCGCGCTGGCCCGGTCGATCACGGGGCGGATGTCGTCAAAACCGTATTTCTGCACGCCGACCAGATCGGCATGTCCGGGCCGGGGGAGCGTGATTTTTTCAACCTGCTCACCGGTGCCTTCAATCGCCATCACTTCGGGCCAACCCGAACGGTCTTTAAGATAAGCGGCATTGTCCAGCCGCATGGCGATTGGGCTGGCGATCGTGTGCCCGAACCGGATGCCGGAATAGATGTGAACCCGGTCCCGCTCAAACTTGGAACGCCCGCCCCGCCCGAATCCCAGCCATCGCCGGGCCAGGTGGCGGTTGATGTCGGCTGCCGCAACGGGCACGCCCGCGGGCATCCCCTCCACGATCCCGATTAAGGCTTCGCCGTGGGACTCTCCCGCCGTGAGGAATCGCAACATTGCCGCTATTCGGGGATTTCCAGCCAGACTTCCCGGGACTGCAGTTCCTCATCCACCACCAGCAGCAGCACGCCGTATCGTGCTTCGGCCAGTATTTCGCCAGCTTGTTCCACGGTGCGCACACGACTGTTGTTCATCCGCTCGATGAGATGGCTGGTACTGATTTCCTCCGGCACGCCGGTATCAGCCACTTTCTCTATAATCACGCCCCGGCGGCCGGCAAAGTACTCCTGATCTCTGTCCTGCATATTGCGCAGCACCAGACCCCACCGCGGGAAGTACCGGGCCATTTCGGGAATTCCTCCGGATCGGATCCCGATACTGCTCAACCACGCTGAAACGGCCGGATCTTCCTGACCCAGCAGGGTCACCATAACCTTTTTCTGCTGCCCATCGCGCCACAGGGTAAGTGCGACTTCATCGCCCGGGTGATACAGCGCGACTGCACTCTGCAGCTGATTGGTCTGCGTAACCGCTTGATCATTGAGTCTCAGGATTACGTCCTGCACCTGAATCCCCGATTTTTCTGCTGCGCTGCCGACATGTACGCGTTCCACAAACGCGCCATGCACCGTGCCGAGTCCCAGCGTGCGGGCCAGCCTCGTGTCCACATTGGTGAGTGAGACACCCATATAGCCGCGACGCACTTCCCCGAAATCAATCAGATCATGCACGATCCGCAGTACCAGATTGGCGGGGATGGCCAGTCCGTAGCCCTCATAGAATCCGCTACTGGTGGCGATGGCCGTGTTGATTCCAATGAGTTCTCCATGGAGATTGACCAGGGCTCCACCGGAATTGCCCGGATTGATGGCTGCGTCAGTCTGTATAAAGTTTTCAACCCGCAGCTGGGAGCTTATGATTTCGACCGAGCGCCCCAGCGCGCTGACAATCCCGGCGGTCACCGTGGACGCTAGGTTCAGCGGATTACCGATAGCCAGCACCCAGTCACCGGGCAGTACCGCGTCAGAATCCCCGAATGTGATCGGCATGAGCTCGCCTTCGGGCAGCGGCGCAATTCGAATCACTGCAAGATCAGTGGACGGGTCCATTCCGACAATGTGGGCATCATGCTCCGACCGGTCCGCAAACGTTACACGCACTTCCGCGGCATGCTCCAGCAGGTGATAATTGGTAACGATGTGTCCGTGCGGGGTAATGACTACGCCGCTGCCGGAGCTGCCATCGCCGGACGGATCATCCTCGGTTGGGCGTCTCAACCGCCAGCGGCTTTCCGTCTCAATGGACACGACCATGGGCACGGCACGATTAGCCACGCTGCGGAATGCCTGGCTCAGCTGCAGCGCGCCGGCCAATCCCTCCGAGAATTCTTCTTCGGGTAACGTATCAGGCAGGCCCACGCGCTCAACCAGACGGAATTCCGTCCGCGGCTCGTCCGGCGCGCCCCCCTCTGATAGCATCATAACCAGTATGCCTGTCAGCAGCCCGATAATCGTCAGGCTTGCTCCCGCCAGAAACCGGAGCATGCGTGAAGCTCGCGTTGCGGATCGGACCGGGACTTGCGTATCCATGGATATGCTACTTGGAGTAACTGTGTATGGCAAGCCGCGCAACTTGTTCATGCGCGACCAGTGCCAGGCAATTGCGGTTTGAAAAGGCTGCGGCCATTGCGGGGCCGGTACGGATAACGAAGTCTACGCGCTTGTGGTGAAGCAGATGATTGACCAACGTCGACTGTCTGTTGTGCGACAGGGCTTCGCGGCCCTCCGAGCCTTTACATGATTTACCATTCACCGCGACCACATGAAGAAAGGCGGGCTCCGCGTAGAAATCTTTGCCGCCAGCTGCACATGCCAATGTGCCGGTCTTGAAGGGCAGCAGTCTGTCTCCGTTACCGGTGGTATCTTCCGCAAACACGAGCACGGAAAGGCCTGCGCGCAGGCGGTCCCGAATCTGTTCGGTTAGTTTCAGCGCCGTACGGCGGCGACTGCGATCGACCGGCAGCATCCCGTGCGTACGGCACACCCAGCCCGGAATCGGCCAGCCATCTATTGCGACTTTGCCGACAAAGCACACCGGAAGTTCAGCACCAGCGGATCCATGTTGGAAAAGTGATTGCAGACGACCAGTGTGCCGGGCCGCAGCCGCGCCGCATTGTCCGAGAGGGTCGCATACATGTTGACCGCCCTGCATACCGCCCGACACACGATTATCTGGCGGTGCAGCCGGTAAGTCCGTCTGTGTTTTTGGGGCCTGAGTCCGGCACCTACCGCCGCGTGGGCGGACACCCATAGGGCGGTTATCGGGGCCGATGGTTCCCGCAGCCAGGCGCGCATCGTCAAATCCGTGGGCTCCGTGTACTATCTCTACGTCAGAAGCGCCTAAATTTGCTGCATTATGGAGCCTACCTTTGATGTCCTGTTCGCCCTCACCGGTGATGTGCGCCGTAATTCGCGGGCGCTCAAGCAGCTGCACCTGTTGTCGGGCATGGGCCTACGGGTACGGGTGTTATGTTATGGCCCCAGCGCCGGTTCTTCCCTGCTGAATGTGCCCAATGTAACGCTGGAGGTACTTCCGCAGCCATCCGGCACCGGACCGCCGTTTTTTTGGCGGGTGCACCGCCGGATGTGCCGTGCTGCGATGCGGCATTCTACCCGAGTCTGTCACGCGAGTGATCTGTACACGCTGGGAGCAATGGCACGCACGGCCTCCCGATACCGGGCAAAGCTCGCGTTTGATTCGCGAGAATTGTACACCCATGTTGCGTCCGCGGCCGGGCGGCCTTGGGTGCGTCTGGTGTGGCATCTGGTCCAGCGGCGATACCTGCCTCGGGCTTCGGTGGTATTCACGGTCAGCGGATCGATTGCGCGGCAATTGTCGCGCAGCTACGGAGTCGCCGATCCTGTTCTGCTGCACAATGTGCCGCCCCGCGGGACCATCCGCCGCGGCCCGACACTTCGCGCGCTCACCGGAGCGCCTGATGAGGATGTAATCCTGCTGCACCAGGGAAGCATCCAGAAGGATCGCGGCTGCTGGCTGCTGGTTGAGGCCATGCGGCAGGTGCGGGGCGCGATCCTGGTATTTCTGGGTGGCGGGCCTCTTAAACCTGTGCTGGAGTCGTACGTGAGGAGGGAGTCACTGGGGTACTGCGTGCGCTTTCTGGATCCCGTTCCGCCTGACAGTCTGCTCTCTGTTACCGCCACCGCCGATGCTGGCATCACCCTATTGGAGGACACCTGCCTCAATCACCGCTTTGCCCTGCCCAACAAACTTTTTGAGTATGTGATGGCCGGTCTGCCGGTGATTGCCAGTGATCTGCCGGAGATCGCCAATTTGGTGAGGTCCTACCACATTGGCTGCGTTGTTGATCCGTCCAGACAGGAGGATTTGGTACAGGCGCTCCAGCGTGTGACCAGCGATCCGAGGCAGCGTCAGATCTGGGCTACCAACACCCCAAGCGTGCTCAACAAATTCAATTGGGAATCGGCGGCTGAGCGGTTTACCGCGGCCTATAGTAATTTGTTGGCATGACCCTGCGCCTGTCCAGCTACCTGCTGATTGTCCTGCTGCTTGGTCGCTGCGGCAGTGAACCGGAGCCAGAAACCGCGGTTGCGGCGGCATCTGTGCTGGCCCGGCCTATGGAGTGGCCCACCTTTGATGAGGCGTTACTTCAGGCTGAGTCCACCGGCAAGTTCATCCTCATTGACATTTATGCGCCCTGGTGCGGCTGGTGCCGGCGTATGCAGCAGGAGGTCTATACGAACGCCGCGCTGGTCTCGTACGTGCAGGATCACTTTGCATATGGACGATTGAATCTGGATGATGCTCAGACGCGCCACATTTTCAAGGGCCAGATTTTTACCTCGCAGGAGCTGGGGTATGCGCTTGGGGCTGAGGGCACACCAACGACCGTTTTTCTGACGGGTGACGGGGAGTACATCACCCGTTGTCCGGGTTACTGGGACTTGGAGTCTTTCACGAAGGCCGTTGAATTCGTCGCCACCGGTGCCTACGAGCGCCACTCTTTCAGCGAATTCTCCCGGCTTTAGTCCGGCTGGCGCAAGTACGCGTGCCATATACATCCCTGATTAGTCGTGACGATTCGGAATTGCCCGGACTATGTGCCGGAAATTGAAGAGTTTTCGAGGCTTAGCGGAGCGTACTTGCGGGGGGATGAGCGCTGGACCGCTGGGGCGGGTTCGGGTCCAAGCTTGTTATCGTCCGATATCGGCCTCTGTGTCACTGATGGCCGCCGAGCGTTGAACGTAAGCGTACGGTAAAGTACGTCTTGACGGGGGTCTGAGATCTCAGGAGATT
>JAPPNA010000171.1 GCA_028873925.1 Bacteroidota bacterium
CTTCGCGGTGCGCTTTACCTGGTCCGGCCATGATTTTTGTGCCTGATTTACCCCTTTATACGGCCCAAGCTGCCAAAGGTCGCAGTTGAATGCATAATTCCCAAAGTTGGATAGGCATTGTCACAGGGCAGCCCTATCCGGCCCAATATATATTTTCCGGGCAAGTACCATATACAGGGGAGATGGGGCATCACACGGTGATGGAGCCGTTGTCGCCCGGCTTCCAAAATCTAATTGTCGCCGCCCCTAATTCTAATTGTCGTCAAACAACGAGCGATGCCTGCAAAGGCGCGTCCTGTTCCCTTTAGTATCCGAGCAGGCTCCGAACGAGCGTTCCGATAGCAAAGCCGGAATAATTGCCCACAGCATAGCCCAGCAGACCAACTGCGATACCCGGCAAAACAAGATGTGTGCTGCCGCGAGCCGCCGCCAGCGCCATCGCGGACGCGGGACCTCCCACATTCGCCTGGGATGCCACTGCTAAGGTCGCGGGATCCATGCGCAGCAGCCAGCCCAGACCGAATATGCACAGTCCGTGCAAGGCGACCGTACCCAACGCGAAATACAGCACCGATGGCCCGACTTCAATGATTCGCGCAAATACGGACTGCGCACCATTGGTGGACAGAAACAGCAACAGCAGGTAGTATCCCAGTAAGGTGGATCCCTGAACGTTCTTTATCGGCGGCCACTGGGCAACCGCAATCGCGATCGTTGTCAGCCACAAGACCTCAGGTATAACCGGAATCCATTCACCCATCTGGCGTGCGCCCCAGACTGAACCCGCTGCAACGAATGCCAGCAGGCAAATCCCCTGGAGTGTGACGGAGCCATGACTCTTGTATAACGCCTGAGCCAATTTTGAGTGAACCTGGCCTTGGTCTAGTTCCTGATCCACGGATTCATCAGCTGCCCGTTTGCGCCGCGCAAACAGAGCGGGCGTGGCCAGGCATGCCATCATCCACAGCGCCGTAACCAGCACATCGGCGGTGATCGCAGCCGAAAACAGCTCACTGCTTGTATCAAAAGCCCGCCCCAGTGCGGCAAAATTGACACCTCCCCCATTGTAGGTGCCCGTAAACTGCCCCGCCAGCTTCCACGTCTCCGGTCCTACGGCAGGAGCCAGTATCATCGCCGACAAGAAGGCCCCCGCCGCGGTCCCCAAGGCCCCCAATCCAAACGCGGCCAGCATGGCGGGGCCCGCCTGACGAATCGTTCTGAGGTTAACACCCAGGAGAATCAGCACGATACCCAAACTGATGCCGGGATCAATCAGCACATCATAGGCTTGGGAATCTCCAGGAATCAGCCCGACATTGGACAGCACCATCGCGAGCAGAATCCCGACCAGAGCTGCACTCAGCGATCGGAACAGCTTGTAGCGTCCCTCCAGGAAAACCGCCACCAGGACGACCCCGGTCAGGATCAGGAATACGGCAAACGGATTGGTGACCATAATCGTCTTAATCTACAGTGGAGCCGAAATCCTCAGCGTAACTGCTTGGTTATCGCTGTCTTTTTGCCGCCGTGAACAGAGGGCTCCGCGCACCACTGCCAACGAATCAGGTCCAATTCGTCAACTATTTCCGAGGGCAGTCCCAACAGCTCCACCAGGAACACCTTGTCCAACTGCTGCCGAACCTTATCCCGGTACGCCTCATTTGCAGGCCGCAGCTGAGCATGTTCAAACTGACCGTACAGGTCGCTTGCCTGACGCAGCTGAGCCTGACTCAGTTTCCTCGGATCCAAAGTGAGCAATTCAGGCAGCAATGTTATGCTTACCATGGACCGGCCGCCGTGCTGCCGTGTCCCCAGCCACCAAAACGCTATCAGGCCCAGGGTGGTGTTGGCCCACAGAACAAGGGGGATCTCCCAATTGATATCGTCACAAATGAAGTTAGGCCACGCGCGCCCCCCTATACTCCGTTCGGATGTAAGGCAGGCTGCGAGCGACTGTGAGCTCAGCCCGAAGTCGCGATTGAAGTGCAATCTTGTTGCCGTCTTCTTCCAGTCTTCGCCGGCCCGCCGCTCGCATTGAGCGCGCGGTATGCACTCATGACCGGGAGCAACGGTCATCTGACG
>JAPPNA010000109.1:0-5029 GCA_028873925.1 Bacteroidota bacterium
GCACCTGATCCGCTCGCGGCTCAAGATGCGCGGTGTCCATCAGAGCTGGACCGCCTTGCGACTCGTGCTCAATTCCTGGCAGCGGATAACGACCGAGCTGCCGCAGAGCAAGGACCGGGGGATCCGAATCGTCCAGGACACGGCCCCGACTCCATTCCAACGCTATATTGCCTCAGTTATGGGGATCAATCCGACTGGATTCGCCAAAAAAACCAAAGATTTGAGGCCCACAAGAGTGTAGTGCGTGTGATGAAGTAACTTCTTAAGTCATCGGCCTAAGACACCGTGAACAGGGACATTGTCGTCTCTGAGATATACGGAGGTGGTAAACTTCCGTATGGTGCAGGCTCCTAAACCGGCTTCGTGACATCAAAGAACAGCCCACTCAATTTGTCACTCAGCAAACACGCCACTCCCCGGGCCACCATTAACTGCGGCCGTTGGTGGTTGCAACGATTGTCCGGCCAGACTTGTGGACCGGCACTTGCCCACCATCCTGTATGGACAGCCGCGTATGCGGGCCGGGCAACCGCTCCCAGACGCAGCACATCGCCTCGCGGAACGGACGCGCGGCCATCGAATGCCGTTTACCGAACAGATGACTGAAGCTCATCCGCACATCTAAGGCTTCAACATTCCATGAAAGCCCGCACAGATAACTTCCTCCAACTTGCGGATGTCGGCCAACGGGATGGACGGGCCCGGGCGCTCGCGCGGTGTCTGGTGGCCAGCATCGCACTGCGCTCCGACAAAACAGGAGGGCTGTGCAATCTCTTCAACCGGTCGCCGCTCCGCAATATGGACGCGAGCTTCCGGCGCGATTCCTTCGGAGCGGCTCCCAGGTGACGTACGACCTTCTGCCGCATGCTGCCGTGCGGTCATTGCAGGGTATCGGTGAGATATGGGATGTGGTGCTTGGATGCAAATCACCATAAGAATTGGACATTACCCATGCGGCAATCGGGCCCAAAGTACCCCCAAAAATATGGGAGTTATGTATTTAACTGCAACTCTTGTGTCGGATGAGGATGCGCGCGTAGCACCTCCTATCGTCCATGATTTCTGCGCCTGATCTTGCACAACACATGGTCTATGAGCTGAGCGCTGCTGCAGGCAGTGGGGTTAGGCGGATGTTGCAGTTAAATACATAAGCCCCAAGAATATCCCGTTTTGACTACCCCCTCCCCAATCCTGTATCCAGGGCACATGTCGCGGGAATTCTGGCGTGTGGCCGGTCTCCGCACTCGGAGTGCGACTTCCAAGATGGCGAGACCTTCCAAGGTGAAAGTCCGGCATATCATTGTCCGGGCCGTACAGGTGGCTGTGGCTCGTCACGAACAGCGAAACGCTGCCCGCAAATTTACCCGGGTTCCGCGGACTTATGGGTCAGGCCGTTGGGGCGTGGCAAATTCGTCATACCGCTCGCGCCGGATATCAATGCCGCAGGCGGAAAGCTTATCCTCAAGCTTCTCGTACCCGCGATCCAAATGGTAGATGCGGCCGACATGGGTCGTACCGCTGGCCACCATACCGGCCAGTACCAATGATACGCTGGCACGCAGATCCGTGCTCATCACGCGGGCCCCCTTGAGTTGTGTGCCGCCTTTGACAACAACCCTGTTGCCCGACACTTGGGCGCGTACGCCCATGCGGGCGAGCTCCGGAATGTGATTGAAGCGATCTCCGTACACCGTATCAGTGACCGATCCCGTGCCCGGACAACAGGCCAGCAGTACACTCCATTGAGCCTGGAGGTCCGTAGGGAATCCGGGGTAAATGCCGGTCGTAATAGAGACCGATGTCAGCTCTTCGGGCGCGGTAACCGACACCGTGTTCGCTCCGATATCGCAATCCGCGCCGGTCTGCCTGAATGCCTCCATAAAATCCTCCCCCAGGTGTCCCGGATGCGCTCGGGTGAGGGTGACGGTTTCACCCGGTATGCCAGCGATGGCGGCGGCAATCATAAAGGTGCCCAGTTCGATGCGATCAGGACAGTTGCTGAATGCGGCGGGCCGCAGCAGCGGCACGCCCTCCACCTCAATAGTGCGCGTTCCCACGCCGCCTAAGCGCGCCCCCATGGCCTGGAGCATTTCGCAACATACCACCACATCCGGCTCGATGGCCGCATTCTCAATCCGTGATCCACCGCGCGCGGTACTGGCAGCCAATAGAATGTTCACCGTTGCTCCCACACTGGAGGGATCCAGTTTGAATGTGCCGCCATCCAACCGGCCGCCGGGAGACGATGCCACCACATAGCCCTCGTCCAGGTCAATGGACGCACCAAGAGCCTTGATGCCATCTATATGCAGGTTGACCGGGCGCGGCCCCCAGGCACAGCCGCCGGGAAGTGATACGCGGGCCTTGCCGCAACGCCCCAGCAAAGCACCCAACATGTAGAAGGACGCGCGCATCTTCTTTACAAGCTCGTAGGGTGCCTCCGGGAAGAAGATCCGGGACGCATCCACCTCCAGCCCGTCGCCGCTGCGGGTGACCTCCGCACCGGCAATACGAAGTACATGGGAAAATGTGGTAATATCACGCAGCCGCGGGATATTGCCGAGACGTGTAACCCCGGGAGCCAGCAGGGAGGCCGCCATCAGGGGTAAGGCTGCATTCTTTGATGCGCTGATGGGTAAGGAGCCCTGCAGGGGCTGGCCTCCACGGATAACAAGTTTTTCCATGACCGGATTCTTGGCTAATGGCCAAATATACTGCGTACGCAGCCAATCCTGAATAACTCGCAGCACGCCGGAGTACAACGCATCATGCACGAGATTTATCTGGACCACGCGGCTACCACGCCACTGCACCCCAAGGTGCTGGAAGCTATGCTGCCATACCTGGGGGATCAGTACGGCAACGCCTCATCTGCGCACCGGATGGGGCGCGCGGCACGGGTGGCCGTGGAGCATGGTCGCGAGCAGATTGCCCACATCCTCCACGCCGAGACCGAAAACATCATTTTCACGAGCGGAGGCACCGAAGCCAATAACCTGGCCCTGCGCGGGCTGTGCCACTCCGGTGATCGCCTGATTACGAGCACGGCGGAACATGAAGCCATCCTGCAAACCGCCGCCGCCCTGGAAGAGGAGAAAGTTGCCGTAGACCGAATTCAGCCCGGACCCTGGGGCGCAGTTACCTCCGCACAGCTGACCGCACACCTGAAAAAGTCTGCGCGGCTGGTCAGTCTGATGTACGTTAATAACGAGACCGGCGCGGTGACTCCGCTTGCGGCGCTGAGCGAGGTCTGCAGGCAGGCGGGCGTGCTGCTTCACACCGATGGGGTACAGGCGGCCGGCTACCTGCCCTTGGATGTGCAGACACTGGGCGTTGATGCCATGACGCTGTCAGGACACAAGATATATGGCCCCAAGGGCATCGGCCTACTCTACCTGCGCAGCGGGCTGACCCTGACACCGATGCTGCGGGGCGGGGCGCAGGAACGCAGCCGGAGAGGGGGCACCGAAAACGTTGCGGCTATTGTCGGCATGGCGGCGGCCTTGGAGGAGGTGGAGTGCAGGAAAGCCGAGGCAAGCGAGCGTGCCTATCGGTTGCGCGGAAAACTGCAGGACAGGCTGACTGGTGAATTTGCCGACGAAATAGTTGTAACCACGCCGCCTGCCGCTGCTCCGCATATTCTGAATGTGGCGTTTAAGCCTGCGCGCGGAGAACCCTTGGATGGCGAAATGCTCCTGCTGAATCTGGATGTGGAAGGCGTGATGGTTTCGGCAGGCTCTGCGTGCGCTAGTGGGGCGCTGGAGCCCAGCCATGTGCTCATGGCATTGGGTTTGGATCGCGATACGGCCAGCGCGGCGGTGCGGTTCTCATTGGGGTATCAGACGACGGAGACTGACATCAGCGAGGCAGCGGACCGTCTAATCCGCATTGTGCGCCGCATGCGACGCGTTCGGACTTAAGATGCGTAGCTCCGCTCTGATCGCATTTGCGCGGCCTCCGTTGGCCGGCCGGGTCAAGACCCGCCTGACGGGTTTGATCACGCCGCGGGAAGCTGCAGACTTGTATGATGCGTTCCTGCGGGATGCCCTGGATCAGTATGGCCGCCTGGAGGCGGATGCTTACCTGTACTTATCGGAGCCTTACGAGTTGGATTACCTTCCGTCGGATATTCCCTGCCGTATCCAGGCCTCAGGGGACTTAGGCCGTAAGATGACTGGTGCCTTCGAGGACATCTTCGCAATGGGTTATCAGCGGACCGTCATCATAGGAACCGACCATCCCACCTTGCCCGATGCATATCTGGAGGCGGCGTTTGAAGCGCTGGAGGATCCACCGGCTCTTACGGTCGGCCCGACCGTGGATGGCGGCTTTTATCTGTTGGGTATGACGCAGCTGTTTCCAGAGCTCTTCCGCGACATGTCGTACAGTCGGCCGGATGTATTTTTGAACACGTTGCAGAGGGCCCGAAGTGCGCGTGCACGCGTAATTCTGCTGCCTGCCTGGTATGATGTAGACCGCCCCGCTGACCTGCACCCCTTGGCGCGCAGCTCCCATCTTCCCGTACATACAAAGGCAGTTTTGCGCAATCTGCGGCAGAAATACCGCCTTTAGATGTATAAGTGCCATGGGATTGACGGGCTCGCCGGTGGGCAGCTTGGTATTTTGAGGCCGCATCACATGATAATTTCTCCATGACATACGCGCCGGTCAAAGTGTTTGCTCCCGCGTCCCTTTCCAATTTGGGGCCGGGCTTTGATACCGTGGGGCTGGCATTTGAAGGGCCCGGCGATACGATTATCGCACGATTGACCCGTTCCCCCGGCATCGTGATCGAAAGTGCTGTGCGCCTTCCGACCGAGCCCGAGTTGAATACGGCGGGATGCGCTGCTCTGGTAGTACTACAGCAGGCAAAGTCCGACCATGGACTGCATCTGACGATCCAGAAAGGCATCCCCCTGGGTTCCGGGGTAGGGGGCTCGGGGGGCCCGGGGGGCGCCCGGGGGGGGGGGGCGCCTATTGTGCGGGGGGCGCCCGGGTGCCAAAAAAAAGTGGGGGGGGGGGGGGGGGG